>NZ_JACJRS010000007.1 GCF_014697375.1 Phormidium sp. FACHB-1136 | reverse complement strand
GGCCACCTTCCGCAAGGAGCATCCGATTAAGTTCGCGATCTCTTGTTGAGTCCTGCCGTCATTGCGCAGTAGTAGTATTAGAATGCGCTCTCGAATGTCAGGGTGTTCATGGAACTTCAACTGCTTCTGAAGCTCTTGCTTTTCCTCTGACGTTAGATAGTTTCTGACTCCCATGGCTTATTCCATAATTTTAATGTATTATACGCAGTCTAGATGACTAACAGCTTAGCCCTGATGAGAAGTGAGTAATTTATACTGTCTATGATCTCATCTTTTTGTGTCTATCGACTATCTCTTTAAGAATCAAAATACTAATGATCAAATATTGGACTATTAGCAAATATTTCAGGAGTCTGGATTTCGGCGTGAGTCTCATTGTGAGACAGTGTCTTCAGTATTTTTCGAGGTGCCCTAGTGCAAGTCATGCAAGACGTAGAGTTTTGCAAGCATCGCTATCCGAATGCAATTTGTAAACCTGTTGCATTACAATTTCTATCTGAACATGAGGTAGCTATTTTAGAGTTAGAAATCGAAGAAAGTGATGATATTTTTCATCTGTCAGTCGTTGATGAGCGCCATTACGGGTTAGTTGGTAGAGACGATATAACTGACGAGGAAATCAGGTTGATGTCTCAATTTGAAGAATAACTTAGACAGGTATAATGATACCTGGAAATCCATGCGGCCTTATCTGTTTTCCTTCCATCTATTCATCACTGTCTCAATTATTGAAAAGCTAAAACTGGCTTGGGCTCTGATTGAAAATAACAACTAAAACCATAGCGGAGTAAATATGAAAGCATTAAAAAGTTATGGGAACAATTGACGAGCAAGGACAGCTCACTTTAGATCAACCTCTCGTTCTCGACAGAAATAGTCGTGTAGAGGTTATCGTCTTAATTCCAGAGACAACCGATGATGACGAACCTTCGCAAGCAGACCTATTGGGAGACTTCAAGCAAGCTTGGCACGAAGCCATGACAGGCCAAACCATTCCTGTCTCACAACTATGGGAAGGTCTAGAAAATGACTGACCAGCCCAGCGTTCAAGTTGAAGCCTCGCCTACCTTTAACCGAAACCTTCGCAAACTTGCCAAGAAATATCGCAGCATTGACCTCTATCATAATTCAGTCGCAATCTGCACGATGTCCATGGGCGGCTCTCCGTGTCCATGTAGGATCACCCAAGTAGGCGCGTATCACCCCACGGAGACATCCCCATGGTTCAAGGACTCTTTTCTACCGCAGAAACCATCGACCTGGCCCCCCTGATCGACCATACGCTGCTGGTGCCCACCGCCACCCCCGACCAAATCGCCCAGTGGTGCGATGAGGCCGACCGCTTTGGGTTTGCTGCGGTCTGCATTGCTCCAGCCTACGTGCGGCAGGCCAGGGAACGGCTCCACCAGCGCCCGGTGCAAATCTGTACGGTGATTGGCTTCCCCACAGGCGCAACCACGGCGGCGACCAAACTCTACGAAGCCCAGGAAGCGGTGGAAAACGGCGCGACGGAGCTAGATGTAGTGATTAACCTCGGCTGGCTAAAATCCGGCCAGCACGATGCCATCCACAAAGAAATCGCCACGATCTGCGAAGAAACCGGACAACCTGTCAAGGCCATCCTGGAAACGGCGGTGCTCACCCCCTCAGAAATTTCCCTCGCCGCCGAAATCTGCATGGATGCCGGAGTGGCCTTCCTCAAAACCAGCACCGGATGGCAGGGCGGAGCCACCGTGGCCGCCGTACAGCAGTTGGCAGAAATGGCCCAGGGCCGCGTCGGGGTCAAAGCCTCCGGGGGCATCCGCACTGCCGAACAAGCCCTCGCCCTCGTCCAGGCTGGAGCCACCCGCATCGGTACGTCATGGGGGCCAGATCTCGTCAAACAACAGCAGGCTAGTGACTCATTCACCGGATGATCTCACCCCATGGCGCTGGCGCAACGGGGTGGGTGGAGAGGGGCCATCGATAGATTAAGATGTATCGAACGTGAGATTTCCATTAAGTCAGTGGTGGGTGAGCTTGGCTTGATGCCGCACCGAGGCGCTAAGACCGCTAGGGTGTGCTACAACCTTGACAGCTTTGCCATGGACGGCATGCATCTTTTCTGATCAATGTGCCGTCCATGGCCTAGGTCAATCCTCCCGGCTGTGCCCAGTAAACGACAGGATCAACCCGTGACGAATCGATGGCGGCGAATTAAGTGGAAGCATGTGGCGGGGCTGGCCCTTGGTATGTTTGGGGTCGGAGCCTTGACCGGGTTAATGGCCTCTCGCCTTTCCCCCGCCGCAACGAACCTCACGGATTTGTCGCCCCGGTTACGGGTGTCGCAGTTGCCAGAACCCGCTGTGTTTAACGGACGCCCTCGCCCGGTGCCGCTGCCGAACTTTAAAGAGGTGTGGGAATGTGAGGTGGTGGTGGTGGGGGGTTCCCTCGGTGGCGTCGCGGCGGCGGGGCACGCCATGGCCAGCGGTGCCCAAACCTGCCTAATTGAAGCGGCCCCTTGGCTGGGCGGGCAGATTAGTTCCCAGGGGGTTTCGGCCATTGATGAATCCCTGCGGATGCGCCTGCGGGATAACTTCGCCCCCAGTTGGGTGCGGTTTCGGCAACTGATCAAAAATCAGGTGGTGACGTTGCCTGTCTGGAGTCCCGGCGGCACCCAGCGAAGGGTGGCGGATTTGAATAGCTGCTGGGTGGGGGCACTGTGCTTCATGCCCGAAGCCGGAGCCTTGGCCTCCGAGCAGTTCCTCCAGGAAAAGGACACCGCTGGCAATGGTCGCTGGGCTACAATGACCGCCTTCAAAGGGGCCGAGTTTAACGCCACCGGACAGGAAATTACGGCGATTTATGCGGTGCAGCGGATTCCTAGGGATCCCAACTATGTGCCTAGGGGACGGCTCTCGGAGGAACTGGCGGAATGGTATAGCTGGTCTCCCACCGACACCTACGACCGAGTGCCCCTGCGCCTACAAGCCCCCGCCGGACGGCCCCTGATGGTGATCGACGCCACCGACACCGGAGAATTGGTCGCTTGGGCTAGGGTGCCCTACCGCCTGGGGTCAGAATCCAAAGCCACGACTGGGGAACCCAATGCCGCCGCCTTCGACAACCCCGACTGCACCCAAGCCTTCACCTACCCCTTTGGTATCGCCGTCCACAACGATGGCGGTAGCAGCCTCGCCGCCCTATCTCGCATCGAACCCGCCTACGGCCTCCACGAACACAAATCCGTCTACGACCTAGAGGACTTCCCCTTCTTCAGCGGCAAGAGCTTTTTCCACTATCGCCGCATTGTGAGCCACACCCGCAACAGCCCCCACACAGGCACCCCCGCCCCTGGGGATATTGCCATGATCAACTGGAACCGGGGCAACGACTGGAACTGGATGGATCCGCCGCTCATTCTCAAGGATCACGAACTAGAAGCCTCTGGGCAGTACCAGAACTGGATGGGGGGGCTGTCCCAATCCGCCCTCAAATTTGGCGAAGAGCACGCCCTAGTGTTTGCCCGCTGGATCCTGGAAAACCACTCTGGCCCCGACGTACCCCTCACCTACCTCTACGGCCCCGACAGCGCGATGGGCACCCAATCTGGCCTCAGCATGGTGCCCTATTTCCGAGAAGGTCGCCGCATCCTCGGTCGAGCCGCCTACGGCCAGGAGGCGTTCATGATCCGCGAAAATGATATGCGGGTGGGCTTCCCGGAACAGCGCAGCTTTGCCCCCACCGCCATCGGCGTCAGTCACTACGCCATTGATATCCACGGTTGCCGCTACCGCAACTGGGGGCCATCGGGGGATTCCGTCAGCGCCCCCGCCCAGGAACCCAAGGTCAACCCCATTCAGTTGCCCCTAGAAAGTCTCATTCCCCAGGGGGTCGAAAACCTGCTGATTGGCGGCAAAGCCCTAGCCGCAACCCACATCGCCAATGCCTCCACCCGCGTCCACTATGGCGAATGGCAGGCCGGATCGGCGGCGGGCGTTACAGCGGCTTGGCTACTGCAACCCGATACCCCCAATCATCCAGCCGAAATCGTCCCCAATGGCTATATGCCCGCCCTGCAAGCCTACATGACCCAGCGGGGGCTCCGCACCACCTGGTAATGGGACTAGCTAGACAGGGCTACGCTATAGTCTGTCTGTAGCCTGTTTCGCCCCTGTTGTTTAGCCCGATAGAGGGCTTCGTCTGCCTGCTGAATCAGGGCCGCCATGGTTGTTGATGGACTAGGAATCAGACTGACAACCCCCAGGCTCAAGGTGACAAACGGGCTAACGTTAGAGTCAGCATGGGGAATCTGAGCTTGCCCAAGATGAGCTTGAATCTTTTTGGCCACGGTAATCACGCCATCGAGCGAGGTGCCAGGTAAAATCACGGCAAACTCCTCACCACCGTAGCGGGCGACCAAATCGGCAGGATGAGCAACGGCGAACTGAATTTGCTGTGCCACACGCTGCAAACAGGCATCTCCCATCAGGTGTCCATAGCAGTCATTGTATTGCTTGAAAAAGTCAACATCGCAAAGAATAAGTCCTAACGGTTGCTGTTCCCACTGTAGCCGCAGCCATTCCTGGGCAAGGTACTCATCAAAATGTCGTCGGTTTGCAATCTGAGTTAAACCGTCCAGATGGGATAGTCGCTGAAGCTCCTGATTGGCTACTTCTAGCTCTACGGTTCGTTGGGCTACCCGATCCTCCAGGGTAGTGACCAGATTTTTGAGCTTGTCTGACATGCGCATAAAGGCATTCGACAGTTGCCCTATTTCGTCCTGCTTCAGGGCGGTCACCTGCACATCAAAATCGCCCTGAGTGAGCTGTTGAGTCGATTGCAGCAGTTGAGCCAACGGTTGGATAACTTGAGTGCTCAAGGTACGGTAGATCAGTCCCATTTCTATGAGTAACGCAACGCCCCCAGACAGTAGGACAAATTTTGCCGCACTCCATGCGCTACTTTGCATCAGTGATTGGGGGTAGACCGACACAAAATACCAGTTAGGCCCTGCTAGCTGGGTAACCGTGATGTACTCATGATCCCTATCGTTCTCAATCACGCGTGCCCCGTTCGCCGATCCGCTAGTATCATTTCCCTTGGAGATGGGCTGCGATTCATGGGTCAGTTCAGTGGATTGAATCAAGGCAAAAATTCGGTTGAGATGGGGGTCATCTAAATCTTGAACCCTCAATGTTCTGTGCTGGGCCGCAATTTGAGAGGCAAGGTTGGGATGGGCAATCAAAATACCGTCTTGCCGCACAATGAAGTTATAGGTTCCAGATAAAGGATCGGTGTTGGTGCGATCAATTAAACTGTTCAATACAATATCGTTACCAATGCTGGCGACGTGTCGTCCTGTCGCATCGTCAATGGGGGTGACCACCGAAATAATCCAATCCGGGCTGGCTGGATCTTGATACGCATCAGTCCAGACGGTTTGCCGTTGTGGGTCATGGTCGAGGTCAGCCACGTAGAAAAACTTTTCCTTACGGACATCAAAATCACCTGGAACCATCAGCGGCCCCGGTAGTTCAGGCCAGTAAATCACGGCAATGTTTTCTGGCGAGACAATCCAAGTATTGACGAAGCGATCACGCCATGCCGGGGCATACTGTAAGAGCAACTGTTCAAACTGTCGAATCTGGCGATAAAGTGTTGCGGTCAGAGGGATATCTCGCCCCACAAAGACAGATGCCTGTAACTTACCCTCAAATTGGTTTATATCCTGGTGTTCTGGGAAATTGCGATGGGTGCCATCTGACCAAGCAAATAGGGGGGTTAGGGGTTCAGAAGGCTGAGATTGGTTGGTGGCGGTGGTAAAGGTTTGCTTGAGCAAACTGTGGCGATCAAGGGCGAGCTGAAAAATGAATTCCTCGCGCTTTCCCCGTTCAGTAACATATTTTTGAAGCTGTTCTTGGGTGCTAATCTGCGCTTGTCCGATGATATGCCCATAGGTCAACAGGGCAAAAGCGATGAAGATAACTGTCAACCGGAACAATAGCCGAATTAAGGTATTACGAGTGAGGGAGGGCTGCACTTGCATGAGGGGAAGCCATGGCCTGAGCAAAAATCCTCTAACCTGACAGACAGCGAGTATCATCATAGGCAATTCAGGAGTCGTAAATTGTGAGTATCTACCTAAATCGCTAGGATATATCGCCTAACCATTAGGGTTGATTGTATCGAAGGGTCTGACGACAATTATCAACACAAATAGCCGAAGCAAAATAACTTTGAATTAGCCAGAAACCTTCCGGATCACTACTTTAAACCTTCCGGATCACTACTTTTATCCAGGAACGTTAATTAGAAAATTTTTACCTAAATATCTTGATGGGAATCTTATGGGCACCTCGATTAATTACCTTATTGCGAACTCGAAGAGCCTAAAACCCATGGAACTTCGTATCCAGCCTCAAGAAGATCTGTATTTTTCGAGGTGCTCTTATGCGGAAAATATCTAGTCTTAACGCTGAACCTGTTATCTTAGATCAATACCTTCGCCAGATTAGGCAGAGTTAGGGTGGCTAGGAGGTGGATGAATACGCCCTAAGTTGGCAAAGCGGTTGAGGGCTTGCGTCCAGAAACCGGGTGTGGGTTTTTGCGGAAGGAGATCGATGAGTTCGGTGACATAGCGGTAGCCGCGAGCGTAGGCTTTGAGGTCGAGGATAGAGGCGTCGGGCTGGGAGAGGCGTCGGGGTTTGAGGAGGGAATGGGAAAGGCTAACCATAAAGAAGGCGAGATTGGCGGCATTGGTGACGGGGGTGGGCTTGACGCTCATGAAGTCTTCGAGACCCCAGAATTGCTTGGCATCGCGGAAATTAAATTCAATCTGAAAGCGTAAGCGGTAATCGTCCACGAGGTCGGTGGCGGCCAAGGTTAAGTCGCTGCTGAAGAGAATGACATGGGCCCGGGCTTGGGTGCGGAGGTTGATTTTTTCGAGGATGACGACATTGAGGGGGTGAGCGAATTGCGCATGAACCGCCGTGCCGTGGTACCAATGGGTTTGAATCGTGCCCTCGCGCTGACGGGTGGTGGTCTGCTGGATCAACCAGTCGGCGGGCAAAGCGTGGTAGTCGAGCCTCGCCCCATACTTGCCCCGGGGATGGGCTCCGGTATAGGGCTGATGCAAGGCCGAGTCAGCGCGTAACTTAGAAATCAGGTGCAAGTGGTGCTGACGCACCATGCAGAGGGTCTTGTTGTTGCCAAAGTGACCATCCAGAACTAGGTACTTCACCGTTACCCAGCCCGCCATCCGTGCCAAGAGTGCCGTGAGGGTCGCGCTAATCCGCTGCAACTCAGCGGTGAGGGTGACCTGGTCTTTGGGCTGAGTCTTTCGTCCTTTCGGGCGACCCCCGCGAGACCTTGGCGCATCGTTCGTCCCTTTCTTGGCCGCTTTGGCGGCTTTAGCGGTGGCCATAGCCGCCTTTTCCTCGGCGGTACGCACCACCTGCTCAACGCTCACCGGGTAGGCCTGTCCCTCCGTGACCGCGACCAGTGACAAGGTGAAAAAGGCTAAGCCCGGTACCGGCTTGTCGTACAAACTACTGAAAAATCGGTCTAGCCCATGGGTCTGTGTCCCCGATTTGGTCACCACCACTTCGTCCCCCACCAACAGGTACGTTTCCTCGCGGCGGTAGCACTGCTGACAGAAAAATACCCACAGTAAACTGGCCCACGGGATGACGGTGTTGAAAAACCGTTGGACGCTCCGATAACTTCCCCCCGCTTCCGTCCACCGGGAGATCCCTAACATAGTCACCCGTCCACTCATCGCCAACATCGCCTGCGCAATCCGACTCAATCGCCGAAGACCCGTCTTATTCCAATGCGGTTCCAAGCCAGTTAAGAGCGCTAAGATTTCTAGCATGGGCTTCTGTGGTGAGCGGTTGTTTGGTTACTCCACTCTATGGCAGATGCCCTTCCTCATTTTGGCGAAGGTATTGTTAGATAACAAGCTTTAGTATAAATGCCCGGTAGATGAGCGGTCTTGTAATTTAATATTCTTTTATTTTTAGTGCAAAGTGACCAGAAAAGCGTCATTTCTAGAGCATGGTGGCATACCTTTGGTATGCCAGATCGGTAGACAAGGCGTTAGTGGTGATGAAAATACGGGCTAATGGGTAAAGTAAGCCGCTAGTTGGCGGCGTAGATCGGCGGCGGGGAGGGCGATATCTAGGCTAAGTAGGGCACCGCTAGGGTGGTATCGCTGGATCACCTCGCGCAGGTTGGGGGGAATATCGTCCTCGGCTCCGGCTAGGGCCGTAGCGACCTGATCCGCAAGGCGACCACTACCCGCCAGCACCAGCAGGGGCCGTCCCGTGGCTAGGTTGAGGTGTAGATCCACCGCCGCAATGGTGCCACCGTTGATGAGTAGCGTGAGGGCGGGCTTAGGGGTGGACAGGGTGGTGGCCAGGTCAGCAATCCAGGCCGACTCACTGCCCCACTCCCAACCGGGGGTAAACAGAAAGTGGCTATGGTGGGGCTCTAGACCTTGACCAAGGCTATCGACCACCGCTGAGAATAGCCCCGGACGAGATGCTTCTGTCCTGTCTAAAACGCGGGTACCGAGAGCCTTAACCTGGCCTTGGGGCAACACCCCAACCAAGGGAAAACAGCCCCCCATTCGATGGCGGGCTTGCCCCATCAGGCGCATCACTCCAGTATCGGTGCCCCCGTCGATCACCGTCAAATGATGTTCCTGGGCCAGGGGAGCAATGACCTCCTGAAAGACCCCCTGAAGTTGTTGTTGGCTGTCCTCCGCCATCAGCCCTGCTCCGCCCACAATCACAAGGGTGGGCCGAGGCCGATCCAGGGCCAAGTTATCCAGGGCTTGTTGGCTGGTGTGGTGGGGCGCAAGCCAGAGCCCCTGGGCATTGTGGCCACCGGGGAAGGAAAGGGTGAGGAGAGGGCCAAGGTCAACGGGTTCTGCCATGGTGATCCTTATATCCACTGCATTTTGCCCCGCCTAGCCCTGGACGAGGTGTGTCCAGGGCTAGGCGAATCCCCTGTTGTCCTAGGCGACTAGGTCGGCAATGACGGCTTCGTCTAGGTCAAAATTGGCGGTTACCGATTGCACATCATCGAGGTCTTCCAGGGCATCCATTAGTTTCATCAACAACCGGGCCTGATCCGGATCGGTGACGACCACCGTGTTGCTGGGCATCCAGCGCAGTTCACTTTGCTGCACGGCGTAGCCGTGGGACTTGAGGGCCGTGTCGAGGGGTTCCAAATCCGCTGGGGCACAGAACACCTCGGCTCCGGGGGTGCCTTCATCCAGATCGATCAACTCGTAGGTTTCGGCCCCGCCCTCCATGGCCGCCTCCAGCAGGGTTTCCTCGTTCCCTGGCTCGGCAATAGTCACCACACCCTTTTGGTCAAACATCCAGCCCACGCAGCCCGTTTCCCCCAGGTTGCCGTTGCGCTTGCTAAAGGCGGCTCGCAGGTCGGCGGCGGTGCGGTTGCGGTTGTCGGTCAGGGCTTCGATCAGCACGGCCACCCCCCCAGGGCCATAGCCCTCATAGCGGATCGACTCATAGCTATCGTCGGCCCCCAGTTGGCCCGCCCCCTTGGCAATGGCGCGGTCAATATTATCGTTGGGCACCCCCGCCGCCTTGGCCTTGTCGATGGCCGTCCGCAACTGGAAATTGCCCGCCGGATCTGGCCCTCCTATCCGTGCCGACACAATAATTTCCCGCGACATCTTGGCAAACACCTTGCCCTTCACCGCATCCACCCGGGCCTTCTGTCGCTTAATGTTGGCCCATTTACTATGACCTGCCATACCTCACGCGGGGATCACTGCATCTTCGATTCTATCGCTTGATTTGTCCCCTTCTGATCTTGAGGGACACATCTAAAAGAGACATCTATATGAGGAGCGCTACCAAACTGTGATGGGGATATTGAGTCTTATTTTTATTGGCCAGTCCCGAGGTACGCTAGGGCTCGTCCGATCCGAGGAAGTCCTCCAGTCCAGGGGGGAGGGTCCTGACAAGGTGCAGGCGGAAAGGATCGGCGCTGACGGCTTCCACATAGCTCGCCTGGAGGAATGGCCTAAACTCCTGACGATTGGCAGCATAGACCTGGGTGAACGCTACCACCAAGGACTTGTTGACCCCCCGCGTGATACCAAGCGCTTCGTCAATACCCTGGGCTAGGTCTTGGTCAAAGTCGAGCAATTGGCTGATGGATCGGGTGAATTCGGGGCCATGGGAGGTATTGTCTGCCAGGTAGAGATAGCGGTCGGGAGTGGTCAGCCAGTGAAAGGCCGATACCTGCTGTGGCACCACCGGAGCCACCACATCCAAGACACCGCCCAAAATCATCACCGGACGCTGAATGGCGGCCATCCCCTGGGGGCCAAACAGGTTAGAAACCGGGGCAAAGGCCATCACCAGCGCCACCCGATCATCCCGGACACCCGTTTCCCCAAGCTGCTCCACCACGGCGGGCTGAGACTGTAGTGCCAGGGCGCGACATTCTAAGAGAAGCGCCGCATCGGCCAAAATATTGGCACTGACATCGCAGCGCTGGGCCAAACGCTCGAAGTCAATGGTGGCCCCAGCCAAGGCGAGGGCTGTATAGCCCCCAAAGGAATGGCCCGCCACCACCACCCGATCCAGGGCCAGACGCCCGCCAAAGTCGGCCCCATTGCGGCGGCTGAGTTCATCTAACAAAAACCGAATATCCAGGGGGCGATCAAGGAACTCCTGGGGCAGAAAGCTTTCCTGGGCCAGCCCGTTGAGCATGGCCTGCTGCTGGACAAAGTTACTGCCAATGTGCTCCGGCAGGGCCACCAGGACGCCATGGGAGGCCGCATGGGCTGCGACATCTAAAAAGCTTTGGGGACTGTCGCCCAAACCGTGGGAAATCACCACCACCGGAATCGGGCCGGGGACGCGGGCTAAATCTTGGGGCACCACCAGTTCCACCGGATAGGTGCGCTGGCGGGCTGGATCGGTGATTTGGAGGGAAATTTGGCGACTACCGTGGGGGCCGGGTTGGGTGAGGTCGGGCAGCGTGGTGAGGTCGAGGGATTGGGTGGCGGCTTCCTGGCTCGACTTGGCCCGCACCGCCTCCACCACGACCTGGGTAGCCTCTGCTTCGCCTAGGGTCTGCTGGGCATTGCGCAGCAGTTGGGCCAGATCTAGGTTGATGGTTCTGGTGGGAAAATGGCGAATCACGCCCATCAGAGAGACGCTACTGTCCTCCGCTGCCGACCGAATCAACGCGGCCCGTAGCGCTCGCTGGCCGTTCAACCGGGCATCGGTGCGAATCACCTTGCCTAAAAAGGCCAGGGACTGCTCTCCCATCGGGTCGTAGAACCACTGGCTGAGGGGAACTAAATCGGCCTCGCGGCGGGCGTTCAGCCCAGCCCTAAACCCTTCCTGTTGGTTGGGGGTAAGGCGGCGCAGAAGCGGATCCAACTCCCGACTAGGGGGGGCACCCTGGGCAAACGCCTCTAGGGCCGACACAGGCACCGAACGCCCAAAGGGGCCGAATTCTAAGACCACGGTTTCTGCGGCCTGGGCCGAAGGTGCCCCCCCCAGCCCCAGGGTCGCCGCTACGGTCAGCCCCGCCCCACCCAACCCTGCCAGCCACCGCTTACCCATAATTGACCTCACCTAGGCCGATGCAAAGATTTTCCTGAGTTTAATCTCCATCGATGCATCCGTAAATGTGGCTCAGCAAATTTGAGAAAATGGCGCTGCTGAATAGCCGTATGAATGGGTGACTTCCATAACGAGTTTCCAAGGCATCTCGGCGTTGCTGCATCCTCGGAATCAGCAACGCCAAGAAAATTATTGATGGGTAAAAAATAAACCGATGACGGGACCAACCCAGGGACTAGGCGGTCATGCCATCCGCTGGGATGAGTTTTGTTAAAAGCCAAAGCCACCGACCCGCCAAGGGCTATGATCAAACCATTCAGGCAAGAGGAACCGATGCTTCCTGCCTTGAGATCTCCATGGGATAAGGGTTGAAACCATAATGACGATGGCGATTGATTCCGCATTCGATTCAGGCCGCCCTGGCGCAGACCAGCCCGCCAGCGATAGCTACACCCCCCTAGCGGGCAGCGAGTCGAGGGTTGAAAGCCCCCGCTACCGATGCCCTGTGGCTAGTTGCCATCAAACCTGGTACCGCCACATCGTGGATGAAGCCATTCCCCACTGCCCCATCCACGATGTGGTCATGGTGCGGGACAGCAAGGTTCACTAGCCCAAAGTTACTAGCCCAAAGTTACTAGCCTAAAGTTACTAGCCTAAAGTCACTAACCTAAGGAGGGTGGGCATGGCCTAGAACCCCATCGCCTGGGCCAAGACGCCTAATTCCGGGACGAGGCCACCTTTGACTTGGTTGTTGCTGTGGGCAATGGCGGTGTCAGGATCCTTGAGGCCGTTACCCGTGAGCACACAGACCACCTTGGCGGCGGCGGGCACTTGGTCTTTCACCTTCAGCAATCCGGCTACGGAGGCGGCGCTGGCGGGTTCGCAGAAAACTCCCTCTAGGGCCAGAATGCGGTAGGCGTCGAGGATTTCCTCATCGGTAACGGCATGAAAACTGCCGCCGCTGGCATCTCGAACCGCTTCGGCCTGTTTCCAACTGGCGGGGTTACCAATACGAATGGCGGTGGCCAGGGTGTGGGGATCGCTGACCACATGGCCGTTGACTAGGGGGGCGGCTCCAGCGGCCTGGAAGCCCATCATTTGCGGCAGGCGACACTTACCCTGCTGGTGATATTCACTAAAGCCCATCCAGTAGGCGGTGATGTTTCCGGCGTTGCCCACCGGGATACACAGCCAATCCGGCGCATCCCCCATCACGTCCACAATTTCAAAGGCGGCGGTTTTTTGCCCCTGCAAGCGGTAGGGGTTCACCGAATTCACGAGGGTAACGGGGTAGTCCTTGGCAAGCTCCTGCACCATCCGCAGCGCATCGTCAAAGTTGCCCTGAATGGCCAGCACCTCGGCCCCGTAGAGCAGGGCTTGGGCCAGCTTGCCCAGGGCTACATAGCCATCGGGAATCAGCACAAAGGCCCGCATTCCGCCGCGCCGTGCATAGGCTGCTGCCGCCGCCGAGGTATTGCCCGTGCTGGCGCAGATCACCGCTTCGGCCCCGTCTTCCTTGGCCTTGGAGAGAGCCATGGTCATGCCGCGATCTTTAAAGCTGCCCGTGGGGTTGAGGCCATCGTACTTGACCCAAACCTGCACCCCCCGCCCAATGCGCTCACTGAGGGCGGGCATGGCAATCAGCGGCGTGTTGCCTTCGCAGAGGGTGACCACCGGAGTTTGCTCGGAGACAGGCAGGTAGGGGCGGTAGGCTTCGATCAACCCTGGCCAAGGCTGGGTGCCGGGGCTGGGGATGCTGTGGGGCGAAACGGCGCTGACATCGTGGGAAGAAGGGTTTAAACGAATCGTCACGGTAGGATCAAGCAAAGAACAAGGATTGAACGAACAAACGCTGGATGGGAACAACCTGGCCCCGGCCTGGGGAGACGCCCCTAGCCCTTCCGGCCCTGTCGGTGGTGTCTCACCAGTTTACCGTGTGCGATACCCCGATTTTTCAGCGCTGGGATTAGGGTCGCCGGATCCACGTCTGACCTGTTCTTGGCGGATCCAGTTGAAAAACTGCCCTGGAAGACCTCCTGCGGGCTGAGGCAGTTAGTTTAAGATAGTCCTCTGGACAGGACGGTTAAAATAGCTTAACGTTCTGACTGAGTACATGACTGAGTATATTTCGCTAGGGTCTTGCCGATGAATGCCCCCGCTGATCGCGCCAATGTCTCCATCTCCCCCGCTGCCCTCGGGGAAGTGGATCGCGAAACGGCCCCCGCCGCCTCTGACCAAATTTGCTGGATTGAAGTCAGCCAGTCTCCCTATGGCCCCGATCACCAGGTGGAGCTCCTCCATCTCCAGGCCGAGGCAGACGCGCTCCTATTGCAGCTCCAGACCCTGCATCACCAGCGCCAAACCAACGGCGGCACTCCAGCCTAGTAGCCATCCCCTAGGGCACCATCTCCATGGGTCATCTTCCAGAGAATTCGCTATTCTATGGGGGAGTTGTGGGGAAAAGGCGCATGAGCTATTCAGGTACACCTAAAATTACCGTTCTCTCCGGTGCCGATGGCAAGGCGTCGTCGCCCAATCGGAACCTGTATTTTGCCCTAGGTGGGGGAGTGCTAGTGGCGCTGCTAGTGGGGGGTGGGTTGAGGCTGTGGCAGTCTCAATCGTCTAGCTCAGGCAGCGGTGCTGCCGATAGCCCTTCATCAGACGCGATAGCCGATGGGGTACTGGGATCAGAACTGGCAAAAACGGCTGATTTTTCCGAACCCTTTGTGGCGGCGGCTCCATCCCTTACCCTCGCTGAACCAGACCTTCTGCAATCGACCTCCGCCCAGACGCGGGTGCCTGCCATTGCCGCTGGGCGACCCGACCCCTTTGCGCCCCTCGTGACCCCAGTCCGTATCCCATCCCGACCCGTCGCTGGGGCTATTCCTACCCCGCCACCGCCGCCCATGCCGCTGGCCGCGCCCACCGCCGCGCCCACCCCTGTGGCCCGACCCTCAACCGCCCAGCCACGGCCAGCGGTATCCATAGCGGCGACCCAGGCGTTGCCTCCGCTGCCCACCGTCACCATGCCGAGCTTACCTGTCCCCCCCATTCCGGGTGGACTCCCCATGGCCGCCGAGACTGGGGCGACGACAGATCTGATCCCCAGCCCCGTAGCCCTCAGGAGTACCGTCGATCAGGTGGTCGTGAGCGGGGTTGTCCAGGTGGGCCAGCAGGTTCACGCCATTATTACCGAGCCGGGGAATCCCTCTGGGCGGCGGGTCAGCCAGGGCGACACCGTGGCCGGGGGGCAGGTGCGCATCAAAGCGATTGATCTCTCAAGCCCCGATCCCACCGTAGTGTTGACCTACAATGGCCGAGATTATTACCGCACTGTAGGGAGCGCGGGCTTGCTCTAGGGCGGCATTCCCAGCCCTAGCCCTACGCCTGCACGGTTAGCGTCACTTGGGTGACCAACTGGCCGATGACGGGCCGAGTAGTGGCCAAGGTTTGACCGCTCACGGGGGCCGTATAGGGCGGAAACGGGCTGGCCGCAATGGCCACATGGCGCTCACCGACGGCTAACCCGTGGGTGGGGTCAAACCCGCGCCAACCGCCGCCCGGTACATAGACCTCGGCCCAGGCATGGAGGTCGCGGTGGGAAACGGCATCGTCTCCAGCTTCGTAGCCGCTGACAAACCGCGCCGCCAGCCCCACCGAGCGGCACACCTCCATAAACAGCACCGTAAAATCGCGGCAACTGCCTAGGCGCTTCTCCCAGGTGACACCCGGTGGCCAGGGGTCTCCGGTGCTGCGAGTGGTGTAGTCACAGGTTTCGTAGATGCGCTGGGTGAGGGTGGTGAGGAAAAAGCTGACATTGCCGTCTACCTCGTGGTTCAGATCCGCCGCCAGTTGGGTGGCCCTGGGGGAGATGGCGGGGTAGAGCATAGGCTGAAGGTAGGGCTGGAGAATGGCGACCAAACTGCTGGGGTAGTCGATGGGCAGGGTGGTGGCCCAGGGCTCCAATAAATAGTCGAAGGGGTTGGTGCGATAGGTGTCTACCTCCACCGTGGCGGCAAGGCTGAACTGCTGGACGGGGGTGGGGGCAAACCAAAGGCGGTGGCTATGGTTGCCATCGGTATCCAGCAGCGGCGTCTGTTGGGTGGGGATAGGAGACACCGCCAGGTGAAAGTGCGTCACCCGCTGGGCCGCATCGGTGCGGGGGTGCAGCCGCAGGGTGTGGGGCTGAAGCAAAACGGGTTCTGGGTAGTGGTAGGTGGTCTGGTGCTGAATCTGAAAACGCATTACGGATCAAGCCTCAGGGCCAAGGGGCGACCCTACCTTACCGCAAGTGGCCCCTTTCGTCTGTTCCTCTCTCTCCCAGACCCCACTCCTCCCGCTCAGGTCCAAGCAGAATTGCACGAATGCCGCACCGTTGGGCACCGTTGATTCAGGTTGTTGGCTATGCCTTGCGAGGTAGCACAAAAATGAACATTAGCCTACCCCTAACTCGGACACTTAGCTAGATAAATCAGGGGTATTCCCTCATAGGGATCAGCCAATATGTAGATGTTTACAAGATTAAGCATTTATAAAATAACGTTGTCACTTCCGAAAACTACGGTCATAATGTCATGAAATACAAGACTGCATTTTCCTGAATTCCTCGCAATGGGCTTCGTTCGTTGCGAGATTATTTTTGGAGAAAATCAGTGTGCGAGTTCATCCGCTTCAACACTTTAAAGTAGCCAGGATTACAAAAATGATTTTTATCTCTCAACAGGTGCATTGCCCCAACTGTGGACACTTGGCCGAACGTCATCATTTGCAGAAAGAACAGTTGGTGCGAACCCAGTGTAATGCCTGCGATTACCTTATGATTACTTGTACCCGCAGCGGCAAGGTGATTGAAGCCTACGCGCCGGGGATCTTTGTGGGGTCTGCCCGATAGCCCTCACCCCGTCAAGCCATCGACACAAGGTAGGAAAAGTGGCTATGATCTCGCCGGAAATGGTGCTACGGCAATGTCGTCTTTTAGGTCATGCCGAAGCGGTAGACATTGCCATTCAGGAGGGCACCATTCAGGCCATTGCGCCCCGACTAGAGGTCTTGGCCGCTCAGGAGTTGTCGGTGCAGAGCAAGCTGGTCAGTCCGCCCTTTGTGGAGTCCCACATTCACCTGGATTCTGCCCTCACGGTGGGGGAACCCCGCTGGAACCAAAGCGGCACCCTGTTTGAGGGCATCGACATTTGGCGAGAACGCAAGCAGTCCATCACCCTAGAGGACGTGAAGCAGCGGGCGACGACCACCCTGAAGTTACTGGCCCAGCAGGGTACCCTATTTGTCCGCAGCCATGCCGATGTCAGCGAACCGAGCCTCACCGCCCTGAAGGCGCTGTTGGAGGTGCGAGACGCGGTGAAGGACTGGATCACCGTGCAGGTGGTGGCCTTTCCCCAGGACGGTATCTACGGTAGTCCCGGCAACGATGCCCTGATCGAGACAGCGATGGAGATGGGGGCCGACGTGGTGGGGGGCATTCCCCACTACGAACTCACCCGCGAGGACGGGGTGAACTCCGTCCACCGCATTTTTGACCTGGCCCAGCAGTATGACCGCCTGATCGACATCCACTGCGACGAAATCGACGACGACCAATCCCGTTTTTTAGAAGTGGTCGCCGCCTATGCCCTCCGATCCGGCCTGGGGGATCGCGTCACCGCTAGCCACACCACCGCCTTCGCTTCCTACAACAATGCCTACGCCACCAAGCTCATGGGCCTGCTAGCGCGTTCCCAAATCAACTTCATCGCCAACCCCCTGATCAACATCACCCTCCAGGGCCGCGCCGATACCTATCCCAAACGACGGGGCATCACCCGCGTCAAGGAACTGTGGCAGCGGGGGCTCAACGTTAGCCTTGGTAACGACTGTGTGCAAGACCCTTGGTACAACCTGGGCACAGGCAATATGCTGGCCGTGGCTTCCATGGCCGTCCACGCCTGCCACATGACCGGACAGGCCGAAATCGATGCCTGCTACGCCATGGCCACCCACCACGGAGCGAAAACCCTCAAGGTGGAGGATCAGTACGGCATCGAAGTCGGCAAACCCGCTAACCTGATCGTCCTCGATGCCGACAGCCCCTACGACGCCATCCGCCGCTGCGCCACCGTCACCCATGTCATTTCTAGGGGCAAGCTCTTGGCCCAAACCCAGCCTGCTAGCACCACCTGGCTAGGGGCCGCCGAAAGCTAGGTCGCGATAGTAGGGCAACCACCACTCCGTACCGTTGGTCGGTAGACCGCCACCGACCTGCTACAGGCGAGTCGCCAACCTTAGCAGGCCGAATATACTCTGCCCTGGGGCAAAGATGTCATACTAAATCCGGCTTGTTTGCCCCCGGTATTAGCGGGCGAGGAGACCTCGCCCCTACACTTTGCTGGGCTGGGAATCGGGGTTATCTAATCGGATTTGGTATCACCTCATTTGCCAATGCAGAAACGGCTAAAAATGTCGTCTAGCATGGATTCCGTGAGTTCATCCCCGGTGATGGATCCGAGGGCGTGGATGGCAGTGCGTAGATCAATCGTCCAAAAATCGAGGGGCAGTTGACCGTCGATGGTCTGCTGCACCTGGCGCAGGGCAATTTGGGCCTCGGTGAGGGCGGCGGCTTGGCGTTGGTTGAGGGTAAATTCCAAATTACTCAGGGCGATCTGGTCGGCGTGGATGGCTTGGAGAATCGCCTGTTCTAAAGCGTTGATGCCCTGATTTTGGGCGGCGGCGGTGTAGACTGTCGGTACGTTGGCGGCGGGTAGGGAAATGGCGATGTCCTGATCCACCAAGTCCCGCTTGTTGATCACCACAATCAGGGGCCGATCCTGCACTAGGTCGTAGAGGGCTTGATCTGCCTCCGTCCAGCCCGCTGTGGCGTCCAGGGTCAGCAACACCAGATCCGCCGCCTGGGCTGCTCGTCGGGAGCGTTCAATGCCGATCTGCTCCACCTGGTCGGTGGCTTCGCGAATGCCCGCCGTATCCAACACCTGCACCGGAATACCGCCCACCACCAAATGCGACTCCACCACATCGCGGGTCGTCCCCGGCAGGTCAGTGACAATGGCCCGATCCGTCCGGCTCCAGGCATTCAGCAGGCTCGATTTGCCCACGTTGGGCCGTCCCACAATGGCCACCTTCAGCCCCGTGCGCAGGCGTTCCCCCTGTTCTGCCGTGGCTAGCAGGGTGTTGACTTCCGCCAAAACGAGGCTGAGGTTATCCCGAATAGCACCCTCATCCAGGGGCGGCAGGTCGTCCTCAAAGTCAATGCGGGCTTCCACCTCCGCCAACATGTCCAAACAACGGGAACGCAGGGCGCGGATAGGCTGGGTCAGTTTGCCCTGCACCCCCGCCAGGGCCGTCCTTGCCGCCAGGGTAGATTGCGCCGCCACCAAATCCGCCACCCCCTCCGCCTGGGTGAGGTCGAGCCGTCCGTTCAGAAATGCCCGCAGGGTAAATTCCCCCGCCTGGGCCAGCCGCGCCCCCTGGTTGAGGCACAACTGCAACACCTGCTGCACCGCCATTACCCCGCCGTGGCAGTGGAATTCCACCACATCCTCGCGGGTGTAGGAACGGGGAGCCAGCATCAGCATCAATAGTGCCTCATCCACCGTCTCCCCCGTGGTGGGGTCTTCCACATAGCCGTAGAGAATGCGGTGGCTCTCCCAGGGTTGCCGACCCGGAGCGCGAAACAACGCCTGGGCGATGGTCAACGCTGTGGCCCCCGACAGCCGCACAATGCCCACACTGCCCTGCTGCGGCACAATGGCGGTGGCAATGGCGGCAATGGTTTCGCCCTGAAGCGGGTGGTTGGTTTGAACCATAGCGGTATCCGTGAGCACGCCTAGGCTTGGGCCGAGGCCGCTAGAAACCCCGCAGCCAGGGTCTGCATTTTTTTGAAGATGTTGTAGAACCCATTGGCCCGCGACGGGGTGAGGCTGACATCGAGTTGGGTGTCTTTGATGAAATCGGGGCTGAGGTCAACAATTTCCTGGGGGGTGAGGCCATTGAGCCCCCGCACCAGAAAGGCCACCAAACCCTTGGTAATTTGGGCGTCGGAATCCGCCTGATACTGCATTTTGCCTTCCACCAGGTCAGCCACCACAAACACTTGGGACACACAGCCCTGCACCTTGCTTTCCGGCGTTTTGTACTCGTCGGGCAGGGGTTCCAGCTTTTTGGCCAGGAACAACAATTGCTCGTAGCGGCGCTTGGGATCGGCGGTTTGCTGAAAACGGCTGACCAGTTTTTCGATGGAGGCAGGGCGAGTAGACATAGAGCAACGTGAGGCTACACCGATTATTCTCACACAACCGCTCCCATGGGGTTCGGGAGCGGTTGTGAACTTGGACTTAGTGGGTGATTTGGTTGAGGCTCCAGTTGTAGGGGAGATAGCGGACGGTGGCGGTTTTGGACACTTGGGGGTTGTACTGGGCAATGTAGGCCGCAATGGAGGGAGCCGCTACCCGAAAGTCGGCCTCGTACCACTGAAAGATTTTGCTGCAATAGAGGATGTCTTGGTCGGCGTCGTAGCGGACTTTTTCGGGGTTATTGAGAAAGCGCTGGGCGTCGGTATCGAGTTGGGCTTCGACGATACCGGGCAGATAGGCTTCGTTGCGCAGAATGGGGCAACCTAGGGAGGCACAGACGAGGGCGAAGTGAATGCGCGGATCGGCAAAGGTGGCTCGTAATTTACGGTGTTCGATGTGGTTGAGGCTGAGGAACTGGCCGTTCAGCCGATAGACCGGGCGGCTGAGGAACACCAGCAACCCCAGCCAGTTGGGAATGCCCAACATCTTGGGCCGAATGGAGGCGATGGGGTAGCGTAGCAAGACCTCCTGTACCATCAGCGCATTGTAGAGATTCAGCCAAAAGGCGAGGTGCTCCTCCGGGGGAAGATCGGCCACAGCCACGGTTTGCAATTCCGTCAGCCAGTCCGCTAGCATCGCCATCGATTCCTGCCGCCAGCGGCCATAGTCCACCAAGCCCTGGTCGTCCACGTAGGCTTGCAGCATAAAGTCCCAGGGGGCAAAGGTGAGCATAGGGCAGGTCGGGAACTTTTTTCGGGAAAGGGCTTCTCCACAATCTTACCGAACCCTCCAGGGAACAGATCCCAGGGTTCTTGGAGAACCCTGGGATTTGGGGGGCTAGCGCAGTTCTAGATCGAGCCCTTCTCGGCGGCTGCGAAGGTCGTAGTATAAAACGCCTTTCACCGCTTGCCAGATGGGCAGAATCAAAATGCTGCCTGCAAGGCTGAAGATAAAGCCGATCACCTGGCTGACGACAATGACTGTAATGCTGTCGGGCAAAAAGGCAAAGAAAAGGCTGGGCAAATAGCTCGTGACAGAAAGAACAGGAAACTGGATTAAGAACGTGGCCAAAAAGACAATCTGGATACGGCCAATGGATTTTTGGGTGAGTTCCCAACTGCGGCTGAGGCTGCTGCCAGCGTCTTGGTTCGGCTCTACCGCCAGTACCACTTCGGGAATAAACAAATGGGACACCACCCAAATCAGCCCTAGGGTGAAGATAGCGATGCCCAGCAACACCCCTAGAATCGACCCCACAATGCCGCCCACGGTGCTGTTCGTTAGAGCGCCCAGGAGTCCGCCCACTACCAATCCTGCCCCAACGCCCACCAGCGCCGCCGCCAGGGCAGAGACCAGATAGGCCGCCATAAAAGCCAGGGCCAGCAGAAAACCCAGGGAAAGAAACTGACCCAGCTTCGGATTGAGGTCACGGCGCACGTCCAGGGAGGTTTCGGGCTGGTTGATGAGATCGCGAAAGGACAGCCGTCCGATGACGCTAGAGATCATGGTGTATTTCGCCATGCCATAGAGCAACGGCACAAAGCCCACCAGCGCCCCCAGCAATCCGCCAACGATGGCCAGCCCCTCGCCACCCACGGCCCCCAGAACACCTGCTAACAGGCCGGTGACCGCCGCCATCCCCAGAATGCCCCCAAAAATCCACAGGGTAGCTAGGGCCGACAGTTGCAGGTAGGTCTTGAAACGATCCCGGTACAGCCGCAGGGCCGCACTCACCACATCGCCAGGATTGAGGGGGCCAAGGGGGGCGCTAGGAGCATCGGAAAAACCCATGGGAAAAACCTGCCATCGATGGAACAGTGTCCCCGGTGGTTGCCCAGAGCGAGGGCCACTGGGGGTAGTCTTAGACCTTGAGAGTAGCCTACACTGCGGTTGAGGTTCCCGTTTTTCCTGATTTACTTCATGAATGTTCAGCGTTGGATGGCCCGCCGCGAGGCCAGTTGGCGGCAGTTGGATGCCCTACTTCAGCGGGCCGAGAAAAAGGGATTGAAAAGTCTTTCGGGGATACAGGTGCGGCAAATGGCCAGCCTCTATCGTTCCGTATCGGCGGATTTAGCCCGCGCCAAAAGCAACGCCGTGGGGCAGGCGGTGATTAAGGATTTACAACAACTTACCAGCCGAGGGTATCGCCAAATTTACCAAGGCTCTCGGCGGCAGGAATGGCAAGAACTTCTGGACTTCTACCGCTACGGCTTCCCCGAAACCGTACAGCAAACCTGGCCCTACATCGCCATCGCCACCGCCCTGTTTGGCTTGGGTGGGCTGGTGGGCTGGTGGTTTGCTTGGCAAGATCCGGCCTTTCTAAGGTCGGTGCTGGGCCAAGCGTTTGTAGAAGAAGTGAAAACCAGCCAAGAACTCTGGACGGTGTCGATCCTCGGTGTGGAACCCGTCGCCTCCAGCCAGATCATGATTAACAACATTGGCGTTTCCCTGTGGGCGATGATTGGCGGCATTGCCATGTTTATGCCCAGTGTGCCCCTGCTCACACCGCCGGGAGCCTTTACGGTCTATCTGCTCCTGTTCAACGGGTTGATGATTGGCTGTGTGGGCGTGTTGGTAGCTCAGGCTGGGCTTGCCTGGGATCTATGGGCCTTTGTATTTCCCCATGGGTCGTTGGAACTTCCGGCTATTTTTATGGCGGGGGGAGCGGGGCTGCTGCTGGCCCGCAGCATTCTGTTGCCCGGAGCCTATCGCCGTGCCGATGCCCTGCGGATTTACGGGCTCCAGGCAGTGCGGCTGCTCTATGGCATCATCACCCTGCTGGTCATAGCAGGTATCATCGAAGGCTTTTTTTCGCCCCAACCCTGGATTCCCAATGGCCTTAAGTACGCGGTAGGCATGGCCCTATTCATCGGCCTAGTGCAGTATTGCCGCCGCCAGCGTCCGGCCTAGGGTGATGCCCTGGCCCTAGGGTTGTGGTTGCAGAACCGCGTCTAACCCTTCGGCAGACAGGGTGGTACTGAGGTGCATGGGGAAATCGTTGTGGCTGATGGCTTGGACAAAGGCCGCTTGCACCATGGGCCGAAAGCGCTCATCTCGGTTGAGGGTAAGCTGAAAGTAGGCTAGGGCCAGCACCTGCATGTAGGCTTGGGCCAAATCGGGGCGAGGGCCGATAATTTCGGGGGGGATGGGCAGGGGTTGTTCCTCGGCGGGCACGTCGCCAATCACGGAAAAATGGGTACCTCGATCCAGCAAGACCAGGTAGCGTTCGGGGGTAGACAGCCAGGTGAAGGGCTGGATTTGTTCTGGGAAGGCAGGGGCTACGGTATCCACGGCGCTGCCGACCATCATGACGGGGACGGTAATGCGGTGATAACCCCCTGGGCCGAACAACGCACTACCCACCGGGTTCATGATGAAAATGGAGTTGATCCGCCGATCCTGAAGTTGCTGGCGAGGATCGATCAGATTGGTGGCTTGGCACTGCAATAGCAGTGAGGGGTTAAAGGTGAGCACCGCCGGAGGGCATTCGGTAGCCAGGGTTTCTAGGTCAAAGGTGGCCCCAGCGAGGGCCAGGGCCGTGTAGCCCCCGAAGGACTGGCCCACGGTGCCAATGCGGCTAAAGTCCAGGCGGATCGGCAGGGGAGATTCGCCATTCTGGAGGTTTTGGAGCGCGTTAATTGCCTGAGTAATCTCCTGGGGGCGGCGAAGAAACTCGGCGTCGGGCACCACTTCGGCGGTGCGGCCCTCCAACAGCGCCATCAGTTGTTCATCGTTGCTGCCAGCATGTTCGATGGCGACGACCGCAAAACCCGCACTGGCCAAGGCCTGGGCTAGATAGGTATAGCTGTGGCGATTACTACCTAGCCCGTGGGAAATCATCACCAGGGGAAAGCCTGCCCTTGGATCCGTTTGGCCGTCCCGCAGTTGGGGGAGGTAGAGGTTGGCGGGGCGGTCTAGGCCGGGAAGGGATCGGCTGATCGACTGCACCCCGTAGGATCGCGATTCCTGAAGCAGGCGCAACAAATCCGAGACCTCCGCTGGGGTCAGGGGGGTCGCCTCTGCTTCTTGCTGGGCTAGATTTTGCACCAGAGCCACGGCCTGGGACGATTGCACAATTGCCCGGTTAATTTCCTCCGCAACCGCAAACCCTGCGGAAAGATCAATACGAATGGCCTCTAGGGGGTAGGCCCGCAGCACATCCAAAAGGGTGATCCCTGCCTCAGCATTGACAGCCCCTAGAATCAGCGCAGCCCGCAGGGCGGAAAAATCACCCACCCGCGCCGGGGTGCGCACCACACGGGTCAATTCCCGCAGCAGCCGTTCGCCCTGCTGGGTATAGAGAAACTGGGCTATGCCGACCGGGGTGATCCTCTCTACCGGGGTGGTCAATACCCGCTGCACCTGATCGAGTTGAGCCTGGGAAAATTGCAAATGGCGGTTATAGGCCCGCAGTTGGGGGGTAAGCTGCCCCGTGGCGGCAAAGGTTTCAATGTCTTGGATGGAAATAGTGCGCTCAAGGACGCCATAGGTAATAATGAGTCGTTCAGCGGCTGGGCTAGGGGTGGCCAGGAGGCTCAGCCCCACGGTAGCCAAGGATAAAACCCCATAGCGCCATCGTCGCCACCCACCCCATGGCCCAGATGGTGGCGTTCTGATGTCCTCGGCGGGCCTTGTCTCAGAACGCCTTGTTTCGGAACGCCCTTTTGCGGAACGCTTTTTCTCGAAAAGGATGTAGCTCCGACGGCTAAGGGGTTGTAGCATTGCCCATCACCTGATCCAGAAACCCCTCACAGGCATCCATCAGTAGTTCAATGACGTAGGTAAACCCTTCTGGGCCACCGTAGTAGGGGTCGGGAACCTCTTGGTCGGGGTGAGTGCGGCAATAGTCGCACATCATTTTTACCTTGTGGCTATGGGCCTTGGCTCCATCTAGGGCCAAAATATCCCGATAGTTGTGGCGATCCATAGCCAAGATCCAGTCAAAGCGGTCAAAATCGTCTGGGGAGAACTGACGCGCTTGTCCCGTCAAGGTAATACCAAAGTCCTGAGCCGCCGCCGCCATTCGACGATCCGGTGGACTCCCCACATGGTAGCTGGCCGTCCCCGCCGAATCGCAAACCACTTGGTCTCCCAACTGCCGCTGCTGCACCAGATGGTTCATGATGTTTTCGGCGGAGGGGGATCGGCAAATATTGCCAAGACAAACAAATAAAAGGCGTGTGCTCATAGCCATTCCCAGCAAAATTCGTAGACAGCGAGGCTACCCCTCACCCAGTATCACCAGACGTTGCCCCAGTCTTTCGTCGTTTTAAGGCGAGGGGGCCGCCTGTCGCCTACAGTCCGGGCAGATTGAGCCCCCCGGTCAAGTCTTCCATCCGATCCCGCATGGTGGAGGTGGACTTTTGATAGGCATCCTTCATGGCCGCCGTAATCAGATCCGACAACACCTCAATGCCTTCATTCATGGCTTCGGGGGCAATGGTGATCCCACGGGGTTCCTGGTTGCCGCTCATGATCACCTTCACCAAGCCACCGCCCGCTTCGCCTTCAATCTCCATCTGCTCTAGCTCTTCCTGGAGTTGTTTGGCCCCTTCCTGAATCTGTTGGGCCTTTTTGAAGGCTTCGGTTAGCTCCTTCATTTTGCCTAACCCAAACCCAAATCCTTGACCTTGTGACATGGAGTTACTCTCGAACGAACGGCTAATGTATCTATGTGCCCATGGGCTATACGATTTTAGCGCCCAGCGGCGGTTTGTAGCGGGGCCACGGGCCACTAGGGCGCACTGGCTAAGGCGTGTTGACTAAGACGCACTGGCTAAGGGGCATTCAGTCGATCCTGGAGGGCGGTGGGGCCAATGTCTTGCAGCGTATACCCCTGGGGATAGGTGCGAATGGTCTGATCCACAAAAAAATCGGCCTCGGTGCGGGGAGGCAACCGCCGAAGCCAGCAACTGCGGCTGACCAGGGCTGATTTAACGAGGGTCTGAAGCCAAGGTGGGGACGGTGCCCAGCCCAACGCCTGGAGCAACGGTTCATCCAACAGCGCCGGAACCCCCCCATTCACCACCCACCGCAGGGGATCCGGAAACCAAGACAGCAGCATGTGGCGCGTGGCATTGGCAACCCGCTGATTGCTGGGGTGGTAGGCAAATCGCTCCGCCTCATAGTCCCGATTAAACTGGTCAAAGGCCGCGTAGCTAGGGGGAAGCTCCCGCAGCCCCATACGCTGCCCCACCGCCACCCAAAAGTAGTAGCAGGCCAGCTTTTCGGTCTCGCCTAGGGGTCGCCAGCCAAAGCGATCAATCCAGCGAATCGGCTCATAGATAAACGTAGACAGCACATAGAGAAAGTCCTCGTTGGCAATGGCATAGTGGCCATGGATGGCATTCATCCGCTGAATAAAGGCGTCGCCCCTAGGGCTGTCATAGCCCTGCTTAAAGACCTCAGCCACCACAATGCCCGTATCGTCGTAGCGCTTTTGGGCCTGGTGCTGAAACTCGCCCGTTCTGTCTAGCAATTGGGCAATGCTGGGCACACAAAACGTCCGCAGCAGCGCCACCTCCAGCGCCCGCGTCATATCCCAAGGGAACTCATAGCCCGCCAACAGATGACAAATGCGCTGGTGATCCCGTTCTGGATCCAGACTTTCGATATCGTGCAGCGTTGCATACCGATTCATGTCCTCCTCCCCATCACCCATGACAACGTTTCGCTGTCCTTCAGGATAACCTGACCACCCAAGGGGGCAGGCACTGGTCGCTACCTAGTTTTGCGAGGATTCCTACAGCAACGTCGGCATGGTTTCATCCTGGGCGGAGTTGACCTTATTGGTAATCCATACCGACTGGTAGGGCTTGAGGATATAGACCGTATCTAAATCAGCAAATTTGTCGCCGCTAATCAGGTCAAACCAGTCGTCGGTACTGACAAGGTTGAGGTCACTAAAGCGGAGTTCCTGGGGTTCATCGCTGAGATTGTGGACGGAAAAAATACTTTGGTCGCGGGTGAGGCTTTGTCGCCAGAAGGCAAATAGGGCACGATTAAGCGGATGCAGGGTGTATTGGGTGGCGTTGGGATGAAAAGCGGTTTGTTGGCGGCGAATTTTGATCAGTCGGGTGAGTTCTTTGAGCACTTTGGCATGGGGTGTAGCGGGGTCGGCTAAGGCCACTTCTAGGGTATTGAGATCCCATTTATAGCGGTTAATCGTGCGATTGTGACCCGTTTTTTCGACGCCCCCTGCATAGTTGTGGGTAGCTAATAGGCTATGAATATAGAAAGCGGGGATACCCTCTAGGGCCATCATAATGGTTTGAGAACAGAGGAAACGTTCAACCTGCCATTGGTCTTCGCCCTTGACAGTTCCCTTGAGGGCATCAAATAAAGAAATGTTGATTTCGTAGGGAGACTGGCTACCGTCGGGGCGGGTGCGCATACTAATTTTACCGCCGTGTTTCCGCATGGTATCGATCAGTTGCGCGTACTCGTCCTCGGTGAGTAATCCTTCGGCGGGGCGCATTCCAATACCGTCGTGGGAGGCGGTGAAGTTAAAGTAGGCGCAGCCAATCGGGGCTGGGGGCATACTCATCATCCAAGTTTTGAGGTGGTCGGAACGGCCCTGCAATAAGGCATTCAACAACAGCGGCGGCAGGCTGAAGTTGTAGATCATGTGGGCTTCGTTGCGGTTGCCGAAATAGCTGAGATTTTCCCGGTTAGGGACGTTGGTTTCGGTAATCAGCGCGATGCCAGGATCAATCATTTGTAGGATTTCGCGAAACAGGCGCACCATGGCATGGGTTTCGGGTAGGTGCATACAGTTGGTGCCCTGTTTTTTCCACAGAAAACCCACCGCATCGAGGCGAATGTACCGCGCCCCGGCTTGCACGTAGGCCACGATGATTTTGACGTATTCGATCAGCACATCGGGGTTTTTAAAATCCACATCGACCTGGTCAGCGCTGAAGGTCGTCCACACATGGCGCACACCCTCTGCTGTTTCGACGGGGGTTAGCAGCGGCGAACTGCGAGGCCGTACTACCTCAGACAAGTCTTCGCTGGGGTCGCCCGTGACAAAATAATGACGTCCTGGTAGTTCTCCAGCTTTAAATTGTTGAAACCATTCGTGTTGACTAGAGACATGGTTAATCACCAAGTCCACCATTAAATTAAAATGCTGAGCGATGCGTTTGACTTGCTCCCAATTTCCCAGTTCTGGGTTGACTTGGAGATAGTCAATTACCGCAAAGCCATCGTCGGAGCTATAGGGAAAGAAGGGCAAAATGTGAACCCCTGTCACCGTACCCTCTAGGTATTTTTCTAGAAATTCCGCTAACACCTCTAGGGGCGGACGTTGACCATCAATAACGCTATCACCATAGGTAATGAGTAACACATTATTGTGGTTCCATTTTTTCAGATTCTCCTGGCCAGAGGGGCAAAGGGTATCTTGAATGAGGTCAAAGATCTCCGTTGCTAACCGGGTAGCAAGATCCTCTGGGTAGATTCTTTGGAGTAGGGGCTTTAGTTGGTGGGACACTGGCTTAACAACGAGGTGATGATCTGGGGTGACAACGTTAACGATGGCCTAGGATGGCAGATTCTGGGCGGAAATGCCTTCCTTCTGGTGGGGGGAATGGGGGGTTGTCTGAAACACCCTTGGACGTTTCTGGGAGTGGGCCATGGCGATGCTTTCTCTCTATCAATACGGTGTATGGGGCTGACATTTAAGTCAAAACAGATACCTCAGGACGAAAAACGCCCCAGGCCAGGTAGATATCCTTAGCCTTCCCACGCTATGCCAAACCCACAGCCATCCCCTTCCCCGGCCCAGCAAACCGTAGGAGCAGGGCATCTCACCCCTGGGGTTTGCGGCTTTGCCAGCGGTGTTGGAGGTAGGTGAGGCCACCGCCCATCAGGGGGATGAGCGCCATCAGCAACAGCCATAGGGGCGACGGTGGTGGGGTGGGCTGGGCCACCAGGAGAGGGGTAAAGGTAATCATCTCGGCGGTGGGGAAGGGAATGGTAGCCCAGATACCCTGGGGTTCTAGGCTGATCAGCAAATGTTGCCAGGTGGTGGAGTCAACGATGCCATGGTCGGGCAGATTTCGCTGTTGTTGAAAGGCTTGGACGGCCTGGGTGGTGTTCGCGCCAAAGCGCCCGTCAATGGCCCCTTGGTACCATCCTCCTTGGGCCAGGGCCATCTGAAGCTGCCGCACAAGTTCCCCTTCATCTCTCGGCGCGAGGGTGGGGGGAAGCGGAAGCCAAGGGATCGTGGGCAGAGAACGGGCTCCAGACATAATCAAGTGAGGGGACGGTGGGGCGATCAGGGGCAAATGGTGGGTTAGACCGGGGGCAGACGGGCACCGAGGCCATCCGATCTCAAGTCGTAGATCTGCCTTTAGCACGATGCCACAAATTTTCGGATTCTGGTGGCATTGGGGGCGAACCTGGGCAGAGGGCTAGGCCCAGAGGCAGGGGGCGCGGCCTAGGTGGGGGCAAACCCCCATAGCCAAAGGGGCAAGGTGAAGAGCAAGCCGACGGAACTGAGGCCCACGCAGGTGACGGAGAGGTCTCGGTCGAGGTTGTAGGCTTCGGCTAGTACCAGGTTGGCAAAGGCGCTGGGCATTCCAGACTGGATCACCATCACCAACCGGGGTGGGCCATCAATGCCGATGGCGGTGAGCCCTAGCCCCACAACCAAGGGCAATAACAGCAGTTTAATCACCGTCGAGGCCCCCGCCCGTGAGAGGTGTCGCCAGGTGCGAATCTGCTGAATGCGGAGCCCCATCAACAGCAAACAGAGCATCACCACACTCCAGGAGAGGCCGTAGGACAGGGCTTCTAGGCGAGGGGACAGGGGCACAGGCTTCAAGGCTAGCCCTGCCAAAAAGGCCAGGATAATCGGGTTTCGCAACACCTCAAACAGCCCGTTGATCCAGGCTGGGCGAGACAATGCCTGGGGACGGTCGCTGAATTTAGCGGCCAAAATCACCCCTAGCCCATAGGCCCCTAGCAGCGTCCCCAGAACGTCGTAGAACAGCGCCCAACTAAAGACACTCACCCCTAATTGGGGCAGCAGCAACACCACCGGAAAGCCGATATAGCCCGTGTTGCCCAGCATGGAGGCCAGGGAGAAACTGCCCTGGGTGGATCGGGGCCAGGTGTGGCCGCGCAGGGTAATCCACAGGCGGCTCAACCCCAGGCCCAGCAGCATGGCCACCCAGGCCACCACGGGCGCAAGGTAGACTGCTCCGCCCAGATCGGCCCGCCGCATAAACCCCACAATGCTGATGGGAATGCCCACCCAAAATAAAAACTTGCCCAAGGCCAAGGGAACCTGCTGGTAGAGCCGTTGGCTGGGATCTTGTCCTTTCTGGAGTTGGGCGAACAGGTAGCCTACCCCCACCCCCGCCAGCACCCCCGACGCAATGGGGAGATAGAGCCGTAGCAAAACCCCAAACGGTGGCATCTTACCCTCTCCCCGGAAGGGTATGGCTGGCCCAGACATGGCTAGCCCCATAGACGGGCGGGCGGAGCAAGGGGGGCTGTCTAGGGGGCCGAGGGGGCTGGGTGTGATCAAGGCTGGTTGTCATGGCGTCCATTTCAAGGGTAATAATGATGAGGCGATGGCCCGTCGTTGATGCTTGCGTCTGCACCTTTCAACTTTTGTTAAACCTGCATTGAACTCTGCACGATCCCTATGTCACCTTTGGACGATCTCCCAGAAGCCACCCGCGACCAGCCTTTAGGGTATCGCAGTCCCCAGGGTTGGGGCACGTCGGGAACTTGGCCGAAGTGGGTTCGGTGGGTGGGGCTGGCGGTCGTGGCCGCTGTTCTAGCTCTGGTGGCGGGCAGTTGGGCGGCTTGGTCTCAAAGGGGGTGGCAGGCCCAGCCCCAGGTGCAACCGATCCAAGGTGTGATCGCCCAGTCGGGGATGGCCTCGGAGGGCGTGGCCACCAATGCCGCCCGCAATCGTGCCCTTCAGTTGACCCCCACCAGCCGTACCCTCCTCGGTCATCGGGCCTATGACGAAGCCCCGGAAGACGACCTCGTGTCTCTGGCCATAAACCGTGACATTCGGCTGCGCACCAGTGCCGCCGAGCAGTTTGACGCCATGGTGCGGGCGGCGCGGCGGGATGGCGTACAGATCATTCCCCTATCGGGCTTCCGTTCCCACAGCGAGCAGGAGGCGATCTTTTTTGGAGTACGGGCGGCCCGTGGCCAGGATGCCCAAACCCGCGCCGAAGTCAGCGCTCCTCCCGGCTATAGCGAACACCATACGGGCTACGCCATCGACGTTGGCGACGGGAACCAAACCAGCACCCATCTCGATCAAGCCTTTGAAGACACCAACGCCTACCGCTGGATGGACGCCAACGCCAATCGCTACGGCTTCGAGCTATCCTTCCCCCGCAACAACTTTCAGCAGGTGGCCTTCGAACCCTGGCACTGGCGCTTCACCGGAGATCGCGACAGCCTAGAAACCTTCTACCAAGAGTAACGCTGGGACAATAACCCTAGGACTCGGCCCGACGAAAATACACAGCGGCGGCAATAATTAAGCTGAGTAATGCCAGCGGCACCCAGAGCGCATTTCCGGTCATCATGGGGCTAACCTCCGGTGTTTCGATGGCGTGATATCCGTTATGACTGTATCCGACCGCCTTGCCTTTTTGCAGGAGCAAACCCCCCTAGGCTTGCTGCCGCCCAACACCCTGGCCCAAATCGCCCGCTGTCTCACGGTGATCACCCTCCCCGCCCAGCGGTTGGTGGTCGAGGCCGATCAGCCACCGGAGGGCTTGTATTTACTGCGCCAGGGCAAGCTGGAAACCCTAGAAACTGGGATCGGGGGCATCAGCTTTTTGCCCGGATCGGTGCTGAACCTGGAGGCACTGCTGCTGAATCAGCCCGTGGAGCAAACGGTGCAGACCCTCACCGACAGCACCCTCTGGTTTGTGGAACGGGATCAGTTCCAGCGCCTAGTGCAAGACTATCCCGACATTCTGCAAACCTTTACCCGGCAACTGGTGGAGGCGGTGCGGCGACTGTCCTTCCAGTTTAGCTACGAGCAGGAGCGACAGGCAATTTTGCGGCCCTACCTGGTGACGCGGGCCAAACGGGGCGTCGTTGGTCGCAGTCGCTATGCGGATCGGCTGCGGGGCCAATTACGAGAAGCCTCAGCGGATCATCAACCCGTGCTGATTTTTGGCGAACCGGGCCTAGAAAAGGACAACCTCGCGGCCTTGATTCACTACGGATCCAGCCAGCGGCGCACCCCCATGGTACAGGTGAACTGTGGCCAACTTCAGGCCAGCGGGGCCGATTTGTTTGGTCGCTCCGGGGGCAAACCGGGGCTGTTGGCGGCATTGGGAGAAGGCACCCTCGTCCTCAACAATCCGGGGGAACTTGACCCCGATCTGCAAGTTGCTATGGTGCGGCTGATTCAAACGGGGCAATACCAGCCGGTGAGTCGGTCGGGGGAAGTGGTGCCAATCCAGACCTCCAGCGCCCGCATCATTTTGATTTCCGAACAGGCGGTGGCGGAACTGGATAGCCTGGTCACCCACCGTATCAAAGTGCCGCCCCTGCGGGTGCGGAAGGCGGATATTGACGACTGGGTGACTTACTACCTGGCGCTGTGGTGTCGCCGTCGTCGCCTCACGCGGCTCACCCTGGCCCCCGAAGCCCTGCGGCGGCTCCAAGCCTACTACTTCCCCAACAACCTGCGCGAACTCCAGGGCTTAGTGGAGCGATCCGCCGCCCAACGGGTGTCTGGGGGCACCATCACCGAAGAACTAATTTGGCCTAACCAAGGCAGAAAACGGCTGCTGCGGCTGAATCTGCTCAACCGCTACCCGGCCCTGCGGCGATTTTTGCGCAGCCCTTGGTGGCCCGACCGGATTAACTACGGCCTCACCCTCACCCTGTTTGCGGTGGTGGTGGGTGTCCTGTTCCTGGGTCCCCAGCCGCGACAGAGCAACGTGGCCCTAACGGTATTTTGGGCCTGGTGGTGGCCGCTGATTTTGCTGGGCTTCCCCTTGGTGGGGCGGCTGTGGTGTTCGGTGTGCCCGTTTATGATCTACGGTGAAGTCACCCAAATGCTTACCCAGCAATGGTTTCCAGACTTGAGTAAACGCTGGCCCCGGCAGGCGGCGGATCGCTGGGGCGGCTGGTTTATGTTTGGTCTCTTTGCGTTGATTTTGATTTGGGAAGAGGTCTGGGACTTGGAGGACACCGCCTACCTTTCGGCCTGTCTGCTGCTGTTGATTACCGCCGGAGCGATGATTTTCTCCGCCCTGTTTGAACGCCGCTTTTGGTGTCGCTACCTCTGCCCCATCGGCGGCATGAACGGCCTCTTTGCCAAGCTCTCGATGACGGAACTTCGCGCCCAGCAGGGCATTTGTGCGGCGGAATGCACCACCTACCAATGCTACAAGGGCGGCCCCGCCAAGGGAGAAGGTCAGGAAACCCTCGGTTGTCCACTCTATTCCCACCCGGCCCAGCTTGAGGACAACCGCGACTGCGTGCTGTGTATGACCTGCCTCAAAGCCTGTCCCCATCGCTCGGTGGAATTGAACCTGCGCCCCCCCGGCATTGAACTCTGGACAACTCACCAGCCCCGATCCTACGAAGTGGCCCTGATGTTTTTGCTACTGGGAGCCGTGTACCTGCACCGACTGCCGGAGATTCAGGCTCAATGGGGACTGGCGTTGCCCGTGGATACCCTCGCCGGACATAGCTTGGTCTCAGCGCTTCTGTTGGCTCTCCCCGCTGGTCTGCCCCTCATCCTAGCGGGGATCCATCAACTGCGGCGACTCCGCAACCCTGGTCTAGCTCACCGATCCTTTGTCAAACTGGCCTACGGCTATCTGCCCCTGGTCTGGGCAGCAAACCTGGCCCATTACCTGCGGCTAGGTTTGCTAGAAGGCGGACGGGTGCTGCCTGTACTGGGCGAAACCGTAGGGCTGGCTAATTTTCCCTGGCCCTTCTGGATGGCCGATCCGGCGGTGGTGGCCTTCCTCCAGGGGGTGACGCTGTTGCTGGGGGTAGTGCTGTCCCTCGGCTTGTCCGCCAAACTCCACCGTCAGGCGGGGTTCTCACGCTGGGGCCAGCAGGGAACAACCCTGGTCTATGGTGCCAGCTTATGGGGGTTAATCGTCGGTCTGTAGTCTAGGACAAGCGATCAACGATAAAAACGGCAGCAGACCGAAATCTGCTACCGTTTACCCTTTTTTCTAGTGGTTGGCTTTAGGAATACCGTTAGGGGCTAGGCTCTTTCCCCCTCCTCGCTTCTCCACAACCCCTGACCCACAGGGCACTATCCTGACCAATTGCCCAGAGGAAGTGCTTTGACGACAATAGCTCCGTTAGTAATCGGTGCCTGCGGGTAGCACCCAGTGGGTACCACCACCCTGCCGCCGCCCTGGAAACTCATCGCGGCTATTGGCGCTGGCCGCTGATTCAATACCGAAGGCTTGGAAGGTCAGCATCGCCCCTAGTGATAGAATGCCAATGGCCGTGAGAAGGCGGTAGGAACGGAAAAACCGAGCTGTCGAAGTTTCATTTTTCATAGATTTCTATCGTTACACCCCAGTCAGCGGCCATGGGTTGTGATCGCTTTTGAGGGTAGACGTCCCCTGAACAACATGGACAACAATTACAAACTAGTCAGGAACCTTATACTTCTATTAACGCTGATGAAAGGTCAAATCAACGACAGCAGACCTACGGAATTTTAGGTTACGAAAATTCACTGACCTTCATCGGCAATCCGGACGAAAGACATATTTTTTTAGTAAAGTTTCCTGAGAAAGGCGAAACCTCTATTTATTTTCGCCCTCTTGGGGGGACGAACAAGGGGTACGGAAGCAAAAAGTGCTCGTGGATTTACGCAGCCCCTCCTAAACCCTTGGATCAAAGTCTTTACAAGGGGTAGATCGTCCGCCGGGGCTGGTTTTCCCCCAGGTCTCTGGCCCCCACGGCTAGGCCCATTGTAGCCAGCCGTAGCCCAGCATCAGCGCCAGCAGGGCTCCGATAGCGGTGTTGATGATGTTGACGACCTCGTTGGTGAGCCAAGGAAGTTGGGATTGCAGGGTTGCGCCAATGACGCTTTCCAGATTGGTGGCGATGAAGGCGGCGACGAGGCATACCCCCATGCCCCAGATCGGGATTAGCCCAACGCCCCAGCCTGTGAGAGCAATGGCCAGGGCACCGACCAACCCCGCCAAAGTGCCCTCCAGGCTAACGGCTCCCTCGGTGCCGGGGGGCACAGGCTGGAGGGTCGTGATTAAGAAAGTACGTTTGCCGTAGGCTTTGCCCACTTCGCTAGCGGTGGTGTCGGCCAGTTTGGTACTAAAGCTGCTGACGTAGGCGAGGGCCAACAACGGGGGCCAGGGGTCAGCCTCTCCCGTGGCAAACCCCAGGGACAGCCCGACCAACGCCAAGGCACAGAGGGCACCCACCAGGGCCGATCCCCAGACATTCTCTGGCCCCCGCACCCCCGACCGTCCTTCGGCAATGCCCGCCGCCAGTTTGCGATCCATGCCTACCCGCGTCACCGCCGAGCCCAGCAAGAAGTAGATCATCACCACGGCATAGCCCCGCCAGCCCAGCGCCCCCCAGACCAGCACCCCCAACCCCCAGGCATGGAGGTATCCCGCCGGAGTGAGCAGCTTTTTGGGTAGACCCCAAGCGATGCCCAGCAGGGCCGTATTTAAAAGTACACCGACCGCCCAGGGAGAAAGGGGCGTTAAGGGGATTGGGATGGCCATCGCGGTTCCTGAAGATCTCGGTTTCCTCGCACCATACCAAATCCGCATCCCATCGATCTCCGTTGATTGCGCCATCCTGGCCGTTGTTTGCTAGAGTGGCAGGGCAAAATCCCGTTCTGGCTGGACTATGGTGTTTCAGAGGTTGAAGGCGAAACCGTCGTTGGTGGTGGCGATTGGGGCGGCGCTGGTGGTGGGCGGTGGAGCGTTGGCCTTTTGGACGATGGGGCGGCGCAGTAGCCTGGTTCAGGGGCTCCCAGCGGGGGCCAATGCCATCCCCAGCGATGCTGTTCTGGTGGTCTCCCTCTCCACCGATGAGGGCCAGTGGCGACGACTGCGGCAATTTGGCACCCCCGAAACCCAGACCCAGTTCGACCAAGCCCTGGTGGAATGGCGGGATCGGCTGCTCACGGAGGCGGGGCTGGATTTTGCGACGGATCTTAAACCTTGGGTGGGTTCCGAAATTACCCTGGCGGTGTTGCCCTCGGATCGGCCCGGTGTATCGCCCTTAAATGACCCGGAGGGGGCGTTGGGATCGAATGTGGTGGTAGCTTTGCCGATTAGTAATGTGGGGCAAGCGCAACAGGGGTTAGGCAACCGTTTGGTACAGGCCGAGGACATTGGCGAAAACCCCTATCGCGGGGTGTCTATCCAGCAGATTGAGGGGGCCGAGGGGGCACCGATCTACGGGGCGGTGCTGACCCCCAACCTGGCCCTCGTCAGTGCCCAGGTGTCGTTGCTGCGGCAATCCATTGATGCCTTTCGGGACAATCAATCGGTGGTGGAGCGGCCTGGGTTTACCAAAGCCTTCGAGCAGGTGGAACAATCTCGCGCCCTGGCCCGCCTCTATGTCGATATGCCCTCGGCGGTGCAGACCCTCGCCAACACCGCCGACCCGCCGATTCCGGCCAACCGTCTGAGTGCCCTCAGCAACCCCAGGGCGTTGGTGGCGGCGGTATTGGTGGAAAATCAGGGGTTAGCCATCCAGGCCATTAGCTGGCTAGATCAGGGGCCGCTCGCCTTTGACACCAGCAACCAGGCGGATCAAATGCCCCAACGGCTGCCCGCCAGCACCTTAATCATGCTCTCTACGGGCAATTTCCAGCAGTTTTGGGAAGATTTTAAGGCGGGGCAACAACTGTCGGCCACCTTTCCCCTTCGCCCTGAGGATATAGCCCTTAGCCTTCAATCCACCACTGGGCTAGTGCTAGAGGAAGACCTGCTGCCCTGGATGGGGGGGGAAATGACCTTGGGTATCCTGGCCCCCCCATCCCCAGGGGGCGCGGAGGAAGGCACCCAAACCCTGCCCAACCCGGCCCTGGTGATGATGGTGAAAGCTAGCAACCGAGAAGCCGCCACCACGGCCCTAGCGCGTCTAGATGCGGTCATGGCCGACCGTTACCGTTTTCAGGTGGAGACGGTGGATCAGAACGGTGTCGCCATGACCCAGTGGGTGGCTCCCTTCGAGTCCCTCACCCTGGCCCACGGCTGGCTAGAGGGCGATGTGGTCTTTTTAACTGCCGGACGGGGGGTAACAGATTTGATCGTCCCCCGCCCTAACCGAACCCTGGCCTCATCCTCTGCTTTTCAAGCGGCAACGGGCAGGGCTCCTCGGCCCAACAATGGCCACTTTTACATCAATCTAAAGGACATGATTGCGGTTGAGGACAGCCTGCTGCTGCCCCCCGTGCCCACCGAGGGGCTGATTAGTGCCGCCGCCCTAGAAAGTATTGGCGTTACCGCCACGGTGCTGAATGATCGCCAGGTGCGCTACGACATCATGGCCACCCTGCAACGGGGAAACCGCCCAGGGCCACTCCCCGCCCCTGGGGGATCCGCCCCCGCCGCCCCGGAATCGGAGCCCAGCCCCGAGGCCAAACCAGCCCCAGCCCCAGAACCCACCCCCGCAACGCCGTGAGGTGGGCAAAACTCGCTAGGATAGAAGCAGACCCTTCTTTAAAGATAGTGTGCTATGGATTTGATTGCGCTCCAGGGCTGGCTAGACAACGCCTCCTTTGCGGTGCTGTTTGCCACCATGTTGCTCTACTGGTGTGGCGTCGCTTTTCCCAAGGCCAGCCTTCTCCCCAGCCTCGGTACCGCCGGGATGGCCGTGGGCAACCTCACCATCGCGGCCCTGCTCATCGCCCGCTGGATTGAAGCCGGCTACTTCCCGATGAGCAATCTCTACGAGTCGCTGTTTGCCCTGTCCTGGGGCATCACCGCCATGCATCTGGTGGCCGAGCGCATGAGCCGCAGCCGTCTGGTGGGAGCCGTCACCGCCCCCATCGCCATGGCCATCACCGCCTTTGCCGCCCTCTCCCTGCCCGACCATATGCAGGGGGCCGAGCCGCTGGTGCCCGCCCTCAAATCCAACTGGTTGATGATGCATGTCAGCGTCATGCTGATTAGCTACGCGGCTCTGCTGGTGGGGTCTTTGCTGGCCATTGCCTTTTTGATCGTCACCCGTGGCCAAGCCGTGGAACTCAAGGGCAGTTCCGTGGGCACAGGCGGTTTTCGCAACCTTAAGGTTCAACGGGCCAACCAGCCCCAGGCCGTCCCAGCCAGCGCTGACGCGGCTGGGGAACTTACCCTTGGCGGCGGTGGTACGGCGGTGATCGAAAAGCCTGCGGTTCTGACGCGCCAGACTGTCCAACTTTCGCCCCAACGCCTCACCCTAGCCGACACCCTCGATAACATCAGCTACCGGATGATTGGCCTGGGCTTTCCCCTCATCACCATCGGCATCATTGCCGGGGCGGTGTGGGCCAATGAAGCCTGGGGATCCTACTGGAGCTGGGATCCCAAAGAAACCTGGGCGCTGATCACCTGGCTGGTGTTTGCGGCCTACCTCCATGCTCGCATTACCAAGGGCTGGCAGGGGCGTCGTCCTGCGATTCTGGCGGCTACTGGGTTTGCCGTGGTCTGGGTGTGCTACCTAGGGGTGAATATCCTCGGGAAGGGGCTACATAGCTACGGTTGGTTTTTCTAGATGATCGGTATGAAGTGGTCTAGCTGACGCGAATGCTCCCTGCGGCTGGGTTTTCCAGCGCGTTGGTGGCATCGCTGCTGCGTTAGTTGGCCCTTGCCTTGGCGTTAGGGTTCCGATGGCTGAGGCGGGGTTTTCATAACTCTGGGTTGCACAGCGCGACAGGGGTTGCCGTAGCAAATGTGGCCAGGGGGCAGCGACTGAAACACCGTGCTGCGGACGCCAACGACACTATTGGCCCCCACCGTGACCCCAGGGGCCAGGAAGCAATCCGCCGCCACCCAGACACCATTTTCCAACACCACGGGGGCCACCTGAAGGCCAAACTGGGGGTCGCCCACATCGTGACTTCCAGTGCAGAGGTAGCTATTTTGGGACACCACACAGTGATCGCCAATGGTGATTGGCCCTAGGCTGTAGAGCACCACGTCATCGCCAATCCAACTATAGTCGCCAATGGTAATTTTCCAGGGATAGGTAAATCGGGCCGTGGGGCGGATCATCACCCCCTTGCCCACCGTGGCCCCAAACTGCCGCAATAGCCACCGTCGGGGGGCATGGTGACCGTGGAGCGTGAGGGGAAAGATCACCCCTTGCAGCAGCCACCACCACAAAATCACCCCCTTAGACCGACCTGGGTCATACCAGGACTGATCGTAGGTATTCAGTTGCACCCAGGGCTTGGTCATCGTAGGGTTTGGATCCTTGAGTCTGGTGACTGACTGGAAGCGACAATACCTCCAGAAAGGCTCGAAAGTGCCCTAGTATATTCTCACCAATCCTCCCAACTTAACCCAAGCCATTGAGATTTATCCGTCACAAGGCCCATACGGTCGAGGTTGTCAGGGTTTCGGCAGTGGCTCCGTAGGTGAGGGAGGTAGCCACAACGGTGGCAAAGCTCAACAGATCATTGGCGATGGTAAACGGCAATGGTAGCGATGCCAAAGGCCGCTACCGCTCCCAGGTTGCCCTGTAAGGGTTTCACTTCATTCACTGAGGCAAAATCATCGGATTCGAGGCAAGGATTGGATTTTGGGAGGTCGCTGATATATATATTAAGCATGAGCCCTTGACGCTAAAGGATTAACCCACAGTGCCCCACTCCGCCGCCAGCCTCAATCACCGAGCGAGGGGGCTGATAGTGGACTATGCCCTGGGGGCGGCGTTGGTGGCGCTGTTGCCCATCCCCTACAGCTTCGTCGTCAAAATTATCCTGCTGCCTGTGTTGATGGGCCTGATGGTGCGGGGTATTCTGCGCCTGTGGCGGGGCTACACCCCGGATGCGGTGGCCAAACTGAGTGTGTTAGCGGGTCTTACTGGGGCGGTGTTGCTCAGTGTTGCGGCATTGTTTTTCGGCATGGCTCTGGGGGTGCGGGTACCGGAGCTGGCGGGGTTGGCCCCAGGGTTCGCCTTTTTTGCCCTGTTTTGGTCGGTGGGTCAGGCGGTTAACCATTGCTATCTGAGTGCGCTACCTCCAGGCTGTTCGGCCACCCCAGGGCTAGCCGAGGAGGGGGGAAATGCCCATGAAATTTAAGCGACGACAGGCTCTCTGGGGCGGGTTGGGGGCTTCCGTGGCAACCATTATGGGCCGCAATACCTTAAAACAACGTGCGGCTGAGGCCGAACAGGCGGCCCTAGAGGCGTTGTATGACCCCCAAGATTTGGTGCAGCAAGCCTACCAGGCCGATTTAGAATCCACGCAAAAGCTGGCTACGGGGCAAACCCCGGTGAACCTTCAGTCACCCACGCAGCCCTACAATCGCGATTGGTCAAAGCAGTTGATTGTGGCGGCTAAGCTGGCCACGCTGCAATATTTCCAGGGCAAATACCAGGCGGATTATGACGGCCAGATTGATCAACTGTTGTTTTATCCTGAAGCGGGATTTGGGGCTTTTCAACAGGTGGCCTCGTTCAAAGCGTTGGAGCAGGCCCAGGAGCGGATTCGCTTTGAGGTGCCCCTAGCAGAACTAATGGCGGAGGCAGAGGATGCCCCCAGTCTGCAACGGCGGCTCGAGCGCACCAAGCATGCCATCGAACAACAGGTGGAACAGGCGGTGCAAATTGACCAGACCGTTTCGGTGTATTACGGGTTTTTGCTGACCTCCGAGGCGTTTAACCTGCTGATGTTTCGGGGCACCCAGCGGCGGCTGGAAATCCTGGGCGACCTGCTGACGTTGCAACGGAGCTATGTGAACCCGCTGACGGATGAACCCCTGGGTCAGGTGCATCTGGGCTTCCACACCCTGTACTTCAAGCAATTAGCCGAGGCCGTTAGGGCGGCAGTGCAAACCCTAGATCCCGCCAAACCCCTAGTGATTTCGGGCCACAGTCTCGGCGGTGCCCTGGCCAACCTGGCGGCGATGGATATGGCATTGCACTATCCCGACTTTCAGCCCAACCTGCATATCTACACCTACGGCACCCCCCGCGTCGGCGACCTCACCTTTGTGGAAAACCACAGCAAGCTCTTGCCCAACCACTACCGGGTGGTGAACCTGGCCGACATGGTGCCGATGACGCCCCTCAGTAATCTGCTGATTGTCAACTTTATGCACGCGGGCGAACAGTGGTCGTTCCTGTCTCACCATGGGGATATTGCCCCCAACCATTTAATCGACGTGTATCGTAACGCCATTGGTCAACAGGCCGAAATTCCCAATAACGGTCAATTTGTGAACTTGCCGCTGGACTTGAGGCAAGGATGAGAGTGCCAAACCTCATCGCCGCCGTCCCCCAGCGCCTTGCTCCCCAGCGGGATCCGTTGACCTGTGAGGGGCTTTTGCTGGCAGGGGTCAGACAAGAAGTTCACCATCGCCTAGAACAATCCCTACACCAGCGTCTTTGGCAAATCCTGGGCACAGACGATCCCCCTCTAGTACTGCCTCGCCGGGGATCCCTATTCCTCGATACCCAGCCCACCCAGATCGACGAGATCGACGGGAAGGCGTTGGCCCAAGGGGTGATCCAGGTCACCCACCCCAGGTTGCAGATTTCAGGCCCAGCGGGCATCGGCAAAACCACCCTACTGCTGGAACTGGCGGCAGATCTCCTTCAGCAAGCCCAGCAAGATTCCACGTGCCCCCTACCCGTCCTCTTTCACCTCGCCTCCTGGGATGCCGAGGCCCAATCCCTGGAGGACTGGCTGCGGCTGGAGTTGCAGGTGAAGTATGGCGTATCGCGATCCCTGGCCCATCACTGGCTAGGGGCCAACCGTCTGTTACCGATGCTGGATGGCTTCGATGATCTGGCCCCCCATCGCCACGAAGCCGCCATCCTCGCCCTCAACGCTTGGCTCAGCCAGCCCCTCCGTCCCTTGGTGATTTGCTGCGGTGGCCACGATACCGACCCCAGCCCCAACACCCTCGCCCTCCCAACCCACCTCAGGTTAGAGCCACTCACTCCCGTTCAAGTTGAAGCCTACCTCACGGTTCTCCAACAGGATGCCCTTTGGGTTGAGGTGCAGCGATGGCCCGCATGGCTACCCCTAGTGCAGATCCCCCTTTGGCTTAATCTACTGATCGCGACGTATTCTCACTTCGATCCCGCAGACTGGGATACCGACCTCGCTAACGAGGCCCAACAAAACACGGTGCTGGATCGCTTTATTCAGCAGCAATTGCATCATCCAACAACCCTAGGTTCGCCCCCTAAATACCCGATTTCTGCCCAGAATATGCGGCACTGGCTGGGCTGGCTGGCCCGACATATTAATGAGCAGGCCGAACATGAATTTTCCATTGATAGAATGCAGCCTAACCTACTCAGAAACCGCCGCCAGACTATTCAATACACGGTGCTAGGGGGGCTATTTTTTGGTTGGATGGGTGGCCTAGTATTTGGGCTATTTATTGGCCCTGGATCTGGGATTTTTGCACTGAGTTGTATTACCAGTCTGTTCATTCTTAGGCGAGGTGATGATGCCATTGATCCCCTCCATATCCAAGCCGACACCATTGGTCTTATGCGGTTTATTTTTGTTCGGCAAATTAACTACCTCGTGATTTTTGCCCTCATCATTGGACTCCTGGCTGCCCTCGGTGGGCAGGGCGTTGTGAGAGGGATTTTTGTTTTCCTAATCGGTATGCTTGTGATTGTCCTGGCTCGCGCTACCGTAGCCCTGCCAAGCTGGTTGCTTGGTAGCCTGGTCGCCAAAGTCAATCGCTATCTAGAGTCGGATATTTTGGTTCATGCCCAGCCTAATCAAGGCATTCAGTCTGCTCTGCTTTATTTACTCAGAACCACCGTTATCTTTCTACCCTTTTTGCTGTTTCTCAAGGTCGCTCCACTGGTTTGGTTTAGCCCACTACCAGGGCCAATTCCGATTGAAATAACTACCTTCATTCACAGCTTAAAAATCATTGGATCGATTACCCTCTGGGCCACTATTTTCGATAGCGCCCTCATCTGTGCCCAGCATTTTGCCCTGCGTCTAGTGCTGTTTAAAGCCAACGCCATTCCCTGGAACTATGCCCGTTTTCTGGATACCTGCTGCGAATATCATCTGCTGCAACGGGTGGGCCGTCGCTACCAGTTCATCCATCCCCTCCTGAGGGATCGCTGGACGACCCTATAGGCTCCACACCCTTCTCGTGTGGCTATCCTTTCCGCTGCCTTTATCCTTCCTGCTGCATTTCGGCGTAGGCGGCGTAGACCCCCTGGACGTTGTACCAGTTGAGGAATACTCGCGCCACTTCCAGGGCGAGTTGGGGTTTCCCCTGGGCAATCAGCCAGCGCAATAGGGGGGCAAGGGTGTGTTCGTTCAGCCGTCCGCCGAGGGAGAGCACACCCCATAGAATTCGGTGCAGCCCGGTCATTTGAATCATCATGCGCACTTCGCGGGTGGGGTGTTTTTGGTAGAACAGAACCCCCATGCGACCCCGCTGAATTTCCTTGTCAATCAATGAGGGCACGTCTTCCAGTGCAAAGGGCGGGTGCCAGTGGTAGCCCACCGCTTCCGGGACTTTGATCAGAGACAGGCCCAGGTTTTTCAGCCGCACCCCCAATTCCAAGTCTTCCCAGCCGTAGAGGGTGAACTGGGTGTCAAATAGGCCCGCTTCCATCAGCCAGCGCTTGGCAATGGCAACGTTGCCCGTGGCAAAAAAGGCCTGGGAATAGTCGGTGATTTTGTAGGGTTCGCTAGTGGGGTTGTCGAAATTGGCCGTATTCACCACCCGTCCGTAGGTAAAAAAGCGGTCGTGACCCGCCTGGGCCTGGGCCACTTGCAGGGCGGCGGCGTGGGATTGCAAAAAGCCTTCCAACACCACCAAATCGCTGTCGATAAAGATAATCGTGTCGCCCTGGGCTTTTTCAACCCCCAGGTTGCGGGCGGCGGCGGGGCCTTTGTGGTCTTGCTCAAACAGCACCATATGGGGCAGTTCCCCCTGGTGTTGCCGCAGCCAAGCCACGGTGCCATCGGTGGAGCCATCGTCTACCACCACCACCTCGTAGCCTGCGATCAAGGTGGAATCGTAGGTTTGCTGATCCAGCGCCCGCAGACATTTCTCTAAAATCGGCAAACGGTTGTAGGTGGGAATGACAACGCTAAAAAACACAAGTCGCCTCCATACGGCTTCCCTATCCTAGCCCCTTCGTTACCGATCCCTAAGGCGAGTATGCCGAACCTAGGGGTGGCCTTCAGCCCATCGCATCCTAATAACAAAAACGCTGGAGAGCGGTTCCCCAGCGTCTCGATTAGGCCCAATTGGATCGGGCTAGATCCGGCTGTGGTGGTGTGTCCACACAAATTGACTGGGTTTGGCCGCTGGGGTTGGATTTCTCGATGGTGCATTGCGTCGCGTTGGCGCTAGCCTCGTTTTAGCGTTTGCACCCTACGGCTGATCCTATAAAGTGTCTGTCCCCCTTGAGGACAGACTAATCTTCTTCCCAGGTTTGGACGGCTAGCAGGTCGGCGATGGGGTCTTGGGTGGAAAAGTCAAACTCTTCCAGTTCCTTTTTCCAATGTGCCCAATCATCGCCAAACAGGAGGGCAATTTTCCAAATGGGGTCGCTGGGCTTAACCATTTTGGACTTTTTCACCAAAGACTCGACTTGTCGCTGAAATTTCACCATGGGATGGTGGACGACAGCTACGTCGGCAGTTAGTTCAACCATATTTTCTGTTAAAAAAGCTCTTCGATATTGCGGTGAAAACGTTAGCCTGCACAGACTTGAAACTTGCGCTAGGTCTAAGCTTGCACTCTGAGAAGCAAGGATAGCACAAGATTACGGAAAACAGTCAAACGTTGATTGGAATGACAGAAAATCCGATTCGTGCGATCTGCTTTCAAGTGCTAGAGGTAAGCTCTAGAAATAAATACTAGGGTTACTTACCTATTGCGCCGTCCACACTATACTCACCTAACCCACCTTTTGCCTAGGGGGATGCTTGAGCATAGCCCTACCCTAGCGCATTTTGGGTGCAATGGATCAGGGAGCCGTCCAGTTTGGGTAGGGAAACCCGTACTTTAGCCCAAGAACATCTGTCCAGAAGGCTTAATCGCTCAACATTAGTCGCTAAACTAGGTCTAGTCTTTTTATATTTCAAATTGTTGACCCATGGCTTCCTCCGCCCCCTCCGTTCCCGCCGATAGCCAGCCTATGGTGCTGCCCCGCACCAGCGAATCAGAGGCACTGAAGCGGATTCGCCACACCTTTTCCCATGTGATGGCGATGGCGGTGCAGAAGTTGTTCCCCAAGGCGCAGGTCACCATTGGCCCCTGGATCGACTACGGCTTCTACTACGACTTCGATAGCCCGGAACCCTTCACCGAGGCGGATTTGAAGGCGATTAAGAAGGAGATGATCAAGATCATCAACAAAAAGCTGCCCGTGGTGCCAGAAACCGTGACGCGGGAGGAGGCTCAGCGTCGCATCGAAGCCCTAGGGGAGCCCTACAAGCTGGAAATTCTGCAAGACCTTCAGGAACCCATTACCCTGTATCACCTGGGGGAGGACTGGTGGGATCTCTGTGCGGGGCCGCACGTCGCCACCACGGCTGACCTGAATCCTAAAGCCTTTGACTTGGAGAGCGTGGCCGGGGCCTACTGGCGCGGCGACGAGAAACGGGCACAACTCCAGCGCATCTACGGCACCGCGTGGGAAACCCCAGAACAGTTGCAGGAGTATCAGCGGCGGCGGGAGGAGGCCAAACGGCGGGATCACCGCAAGCTGGGCAAGGAATTGGGTCTGTTTATTTTTGCTGACGAGGTGGGGCCAGGGTTGCCCCTGTGGACGCCCAAGGGAACCGTGCTGCGGGAAACCCTGGAAAATTTCCTGAAGCAGGAGCAGGTAAAGCGGGGCTATCTGCCCGTGGTAACGCCCCACATTGGCCGGGTGGATTTGTTCAAAACCTCCGGCCACTGGCAGAAATACAAAGACGACCTGTTCCCCATGATGGGCGAGACCGAGGACGAGGGCTTTGTGCTAAAGGCGATGAACTGCCCCTTCCACATCCAGATCTACAAGTCCTCCCTGCGCTCCTACCGGGAATTGCCCCTGCGCTTGGCGGAGTTTGGCACCGTCTACCGCTACGAGCAATCCGGCGAACTGGGTGGACTGACACGGGTGCGAGGCTTTACCCAGGACGATGCCCACCTGTTTGTTACCCCCGACCAGTTGGACGACGAATTTCTCAAGGTGGTGGATTTGATCCAGTCCACCCTGCGGGCGCTGAAGCTGGATACGTCCTTCCGGGCGCGGCTGAGCTTCCGGGATCCCGCTTCCGACAAGTACATTGGTTCCGAGGACGCCTGGAACAAGGCCGAAAACGCCATCCGCCGCGCCGTGGAAACCCTGGGAATGCAGCACTTTGAGGGCATTGGTGAAGCGGCCTTCTACGGCCCCAAGCTAGACTTCATCGTGCGGGATGCCCTGGATCGGGAATGGCAACTGGGCACCGTACAGGTAGACTACAACCTGCCGGAACGCTTTGACCTGGAATACGTGGCCGAGGATGGATCCCGCCAACGGCCAGTGATGATCCACCGCGCCCCCTTTGGCTCCCTGGAACGGTTGATCGGCATTTTGATTGAGGAATACGCCGGAGACTTCCCCCTGTGGCTATCCCCCGAACAGATGAGGCTGCTGCCCGTTACCGAGGAACAGGCCAGCTTCGCCCAGTCCGTGGCCGACCAGCTTTTGGCCCAGGGTGTGCGAGTGGTGGTGGATGCCAGTGGCGACCGCCTCGGCAAAATGGTACGCAATGCCGAAAAGGCAAAAGTGCCGATCATGGCGGTGATTGGGGCCAAGGAAGTGGACACCAACACCCTCAGTATCCGCACCCGCGCCCAGGGTGAGCTAGGGGCCACTCCCGTCCGCGAGGTGGTTGAGCGCGTCACCCAAGCCATCCGCGAACGGGAAGACTTTTAGACCGCCCACCCTTTCAGGCGGTTGGTAGCGTTGCGTATAGCCGTCGGTGCCGATGCTGGCCCAGCTTACTAAAAAAGGACGATGCTGATCATTCAGCGTCGTCCTTTTTAGATTGGCTCGTTGATTTGGATTCTCAAAGCCAGACATTCACCGATTCAGAGCACTCGTTACCCGTTACCCGCTAGCCAGGGGCAACCAGTCAACCGATGGGAACGCTTAGTAGAGCTCTTCTTCTTGGTGGGTGAGGATGGTGCAATCAGAGGTGGGGTAGGCCACACAGGTCAGCACGAAGCCAGCGCTGATTTGATCGTCATCCAGGAAGGACTGATCAGACTGATCAACGGTGCCCGCCGTGATTTTGCCAGCGCAGGTGGAGCAGGCCCCAGCCTGACAGGAGTAGGGCAGATCGATACCTTGCTCTTCAGCGGCTTCAAGAATATACACGTCCCCATCCACGTCGATGGTGGTATTCAGCCCTTCAGCTTCGTTGATCAGCGTAACCTTGTAGGTTGCCATGATGCTATCCTTTCATCAAATACAGATTGACTGTCTACCGAGAAAACGTCCTAGGAATCGTGGTTCCAGGGATTGCCCACGGCAGATCCAACACATTTCTGATACTACGGGAAAACCTGAAGCCTGTCTTGTCTTTTTCCCGGCTGGCTGAACGGGATTCGTAATCAAAACCATAGAATATCGATGGGTTTGCTTATAGGTGTTGCCTACAACCCAGCGGCCTGAGTAACCCTCACAGCGGCGTGAGTTATCCCACGGCTTGAGGCCATTAGGTGCATTGCTGATCGTGGCTGATCGTGCGGCAGTTGGCCCTGGCCATGGGAACTGAGTACCTATGGTAGGCTAGGGTAGCCTCCATTCAGATAATTTGTCGGGATAGTCCTTGCTGTGGTCAACCCCAACACTGAAATTGCGCGGCTGAAGGAACTCATGCCAGCTTCAGCCCGGATGAAAATTAAAATCATCCTCAATGATCGCCAAATTCCGGTGATCAAGGCCAAATTTCCGCGCCCCTGGCAGCCTAGCCACCCCCTCACCCTCAATATGGATCTGTGGCAACACCTCAGCGTGGCGGAACGGGATTTGCTGTTTCTCCGCACCATTAGCTGGGTGATGCTGGCCAACCTGCTGAAGCCCAACGGCTACCAATTGCTGGCGGGGGCTGGGGTGGCTGGCGGAGTGCTGGAACTGATGCAGGGGGACGCCGTTGGCCTCTTGGCGGCGGGGGGTGTGACGGCCCTGGCGGGTTGGCAACTGTGGCGCGGCGTGACTGGCCCCCAAACGGAGATCGCCGCCGATGATCGGGCGGTGCAGGTGGCCCAACGGCGGGGCTATAGCCAAACCGATGCCGCCAATGCCCTGATTCGCGCCATCGAAACGGTACCTGCCCTAGAGGGTCGTCGGGTGCCCACCCAAACAGAACTGATGCGCTGCCAAAACCTTCGCACCCAAACCCGGATGACCGAGTTTTCCTCGGTGTCGATGGGTTCTCCGCCTCCCTGAGGTGGTGGATACATCGGACACGATGCTGCCTCGGCCCACCTTTGCAGAGGGATTGCGGCTGACCCTGCAAACTCTCTTTGATTGGCTCCTCACCTAGCTTGGGGCGGTGTCTAGGCTTGGGCGGTGTGATGCAGTACAACGGGGTCAAGAGAAAATGGTGACACAGATTGAAACGTCAGAACCAGCCATGCGGCAGGGCTGGCACGGCAAGGCTCAGTTCATTTACGGCCAGCGGGATCAAAAAACTGTCCCCGCCCGCAGCTTTACCCAAGCGCCCCTCAAGGTTCAGCGGCCCTTGTACCCAGAGGGGCCAGAGGTCTGCCATAGCGTGATCGTCCACACGGCGGGGGGCATGGTGGGCGGCGACCAACTCACCATCGACACCCAAACCTATCCCCACAGCCACGCCCTAATTACCACCGCAGCAGCCAACAAAATCTACGGCACCGGGGCCGGACTGGGGGCGGCGGTGGCACACACCAAAGCCATTGACCTCACCCAACAGACCGTCACATTGACCCTAGACACTGGGAGCACTCTGGAGTGGTTTCCCCAGGACACCATTGTGTTCAGCGGTGCCCGGTATCGTCAGCGGGTGCGGGTGAACCTGGCAGAAGGAGCGATCTGGTGCGGCTGGGATATCACCCGGTTTGGCCGCAGCGCGGGCGGAGAGCGATTTACCCAAGGCCACTGGCGCTCTGACCTAGAGGTATGGCAGGGGGATGTACCGCTGTGGGTGGATCGGCAGCAGGTAGCGGGGGGCAGTATGGCCTTGGACAGTCCTAATGGATTAGCGGGTCATGCCGTGGTGGGTAGCCTAGCCGTTGTCGGTTGGATGCCCAGTCCCGACCAGGTTGCCCTCCTACGGGAACTCTGGCCCAGCGACCAGTCGGGAGATGTCGGGGTTTCTCGCCTGCAAAAGGGTGTGCTCTGTCGCTACCGAGGCCCATCCAGCGAAGCGGCCCACCGTTGGTTTGTGGCGGTGTGGCAGGTGTTGCGTCCGCTTTATCTAGGGCGTCCGGCGGTGGCGTCGCGGGTGTGGCCACGTTTGGGGTAAGGGTGTCTCAGGGCTAGAGCGTTTTTTATAATTAGGGATGATACCTTATATCCCCAGATCTAGAGCCCTCACCCCCGGCCCCTCTCCCACGAGGAGAGGGGAGTTAGAGGAAGCCCTCACCCCGGCCCTTCTGCCATGGGGAGAGGGGAGTTAGAGGCAGTCGATTTCAAAGTCCCTCTCCCACAGGGAGAGGGATTTAGGGTGAGGGCCATCCCCAGTTTCACCATTGCAAATTGTCATAAAGGATTAGCGCTATCGAAACGGTTTACGGAAATCTCAAGGGTCTGAAACCCAGTCAGCTTAAGCAGTTGCAGCGGTTGTATCACCAGCGGCTACCGGGGGATTGCATCGTCACGCCGGAGTTTGCCCAGCGGTTGGCGGCGGCGAGTACGGAGGTGGGCAACCCGGTCTGTGCCTACGTAAATCGTCGCGGACAGGTGATCCGGGTGGGGGTGGGTACCCTGCGGCAGACCCAAATTCCTCTGACAGAACTGCCCCGCTACGGCGATGATCGCCTCTGCGGTATTCGCTGCATTGCCACCCAAACCGAGGCCGACCCACCGGGGGATGTCATCCTCACCACCATGGCCCTGCAACGGCTGGATATGCTGGCCTCCCTGGTGTTGACGGGCAGCGGCTTTAAGCGACGGGGTGGGCAGTCTACGGGCTACATTCAATCGGCCTACCTGGCCCATCTGGTGCCCCATCCAGAGCAGCGCTGGCTGGTGTCGGAAGCGCTGGATGTGGAGGATTTGGCCAGTCAGCATTTTCTAGAGCGGGTGGAGGAACTGGAAGAAGACTTCCGCCGTGCCTTCACCGCCCGTCAGGTAGACACCGACCAGGATCGGGTGCTGGTGGTGGGGCTGCACACCCACGATCACAACGCCGACCACTTTCATCAACGTCTACAAGAACTCAAGCGCCTAGTGGACAGTGCCGGGGGCGAAGTGCTAGATACCCTGGTGCAGCGGCGACCTCGGCCCCATCCGCAAACGGTGCTCGGTTCGGGGAAGGTGCATGAGGTGGCCCTAGCCGCCCAGACCGTGGGGGCCAACCTAGTTGTGTTTGACCGCGATCTATCCCCCGTTCAGGTGCGGAATCTGGAGGCCCAAGTCGGCCTGCGGGTGGTGGATCGTACCGAACTAATCCTCGACATCTTCGCCCAGCGGGCCAAAACCGGAGCTGGAAAGCTGCAAGTGGAACTGGCCCAGTTGGAATACCAGATGCCTCGCCTCACCGGGCGGGGCAAGGCCATGTCTCGACTGGGGGGCGGCATTGGCACCCGTGGCCCTGGGGAAACCAAGCTGGAAACCGAGCGACGGGCGATTCAGCGCCGCATCAACAAACTTCAGCAGGAGGTGAACCAACTCCAGGCCCACCGTGCCCGCCTGCGCCAGCGTCGCCAGGATGATAGCTTGCCCTCCATTGCCGTGGTGGGCTACACCAACGCCGGAAAATCTACCCTGGTCAACACCCTCACCAATTCCGAGGTCTATGCCGCCGACCAGCTTTTCGCCACCCTAGACCCCACCACCCGCCGCCTCGCCATCACCGACCCCGATACCCACACCACCACCCACCTGGTACTCACCGACACCGTGGGCTTCATCGAAGAACTGCCTGCTTCGTTGATGGACGCCTTTCGGGCCACCCTAGAGGAAGTCACCGAGGCCGACGCCCTACTCCATGTGGTAGACATCTCCCACCCCGCCTGGGCCGACCAAATCCACTGGGTGATGCGGATCCTCAACCAAATGCCCATCGCACCGGGGCCAATGCTGCTGGTGTTCAACAAATCCGACGAAATTAGCAGCGATGTCTTGATCAAAGCCAGGGAAGAATACCCCCACGCCCTGTTCATCTCCGCCACCGAACGCCTGGGCCTAGATACCCTACGCCAGCGCCTCCTGCAACTGATCGCCTACGCCGCTGTGCCGTGAGGGCTACCAGGGCTAGGGCTATTGCTGCCAACACACACTTTCATCACTAGCGGGTTGTGGCTAGGGGGGCGGACGCAGGTATTGGTAAAGGTGCGGAGCTTTCCTCCATGAGGACTGTGCGGATAAATCGGGCCAGGGCGCGTTGAGCCAAGCCAGAAACCACCTGTTGACCCATGGTTTGGGTTTCGGCTTTCAGCAGAATTGTAGGAATGCGCGTGACGACCTTGGTGGCATCAAAGCCCTTGGTGTCTTTCAGAATGTCGAGAATCCGCAGCAGGTGGCTGAGGTCGCTGTCGGTGTTGGGGGTGAGGTTGACGGCGGATTCCTTGGGTTTGAGGCCCAGGCGGCGTTGTACCGACGTGGTGACAGTTTGTAGGGTGTTTTGGCCCAGGAGGTCAAGGCTGTTGACCAACTCCGACACGATACGATCCCGCAGGAACGATCCCCGCTCAGAAAACAGAAATTCTAGGGTTTGGTCGAGGACTTGATCGAGGTCGTAGTCGTCGTTGCCACGGGCGTTGCGGAGCAGGTTTTCGAGGCGGTTCCAGCGGAAGCTACCGTCTTTAAATAAAAGATCCTGTAGCGATGAGCGCAGTTCTGGGGAGGGATCCGTCAGCAGGCGCTTGGCCACGTAGGGATAGGCTTTGCTGAGCACTTTGAATTCCGGGTCTACGTTGATGGCGATGCCCTCCAGCGTCACCAGGGAGCGGATAATCAGGGCATAGTAGGCGGGCACCCGGAAGGGGTACTCGTACATCAGGGCCGAAAATTCGTCGGTGATGCTCTTAAAGTTCAGCTCGGCGACGCTGGCCCCTAGGGCATTGTTAAACACCTCAGACAGGGCGGGGATGATCGGTGTTAAATCCGTGTCGGGGGTGAGGAATTCGAGCTTCACGTAGTCTCCCGCCAGCCCCTCAAAGTCTCGGTTGACCATGTGCACTACCGCTTCGATCAGGCCGTAGCGCTGTTGGGGTTTCACCTCGCTCATCATGCCGAAGTCGAGGTAGGCGAGTTTGCCATCGGGCATGGCGAGCAGGTTGCCGGGATGGGGATCGGCGTGGAAAAAGCCGTGCTCTAGCAACTGCCGCAAAGAGCACTGCACCCCCACGTCGATCATATGGGTGGCGCTGATGCCAAGGCGGTTTAGTTCGTCAATGCGGGTGAGCTTGATGCCGTCGATCCATTCCATGGTTAGCACCCGCCGCCCGGTGTATTGGGGGTAGATGTGGGGCACGTAGATGTCGGGCAGGTGGCCGTAGAGTTGGCCGAAGCGCTGGGCGTTTTCTCCTTCGTGGGTGTAGTCCATTTCCTCGAAGATGCGTTCGCCAAATTCGTCCATGATGGCGACCAGATCGCTCCGCACACGGGACACACGGCGGGTGACAAATTGGGCGAGGCGGCGCAGGATAAAAAGATCCAGCGTAATCCGCCCCGCCAAACCAGGGCGCTGTACCTTAACAGCCACGGCTTCCCCGGTTTTTAGGCGACCTTTATAGACCTGTCCTAAAGATGCCGCAGCGACGGGATCGGGGGAGAGTTCTGCATAGACTTCGTTGGCGGGGGCACCCAGTTCCATCTCAATAAAATGGAGGGCCAGGTTGTTGGGGAAGGGGGGCAGTTGGTCTTGCAGGCGGGTGAGTTCTTCGAGGAATAGGGGCGGCACTAGGTCGGGCCGGGTGGAGAGGGCTTGACCAATTTTGATGTAGGCGGGGCCAAGGCGGGTCAGCATTTCCCGCAGTTGGGTGGCCCGCTGTTGTTGGCGTTCTTCACTGCGTCCGGCACGTCGATCTAGCCAAAGCTGGGCGAAAAAACGAATCAACGGCAAGAAAATCGCCACAAACCGCGAGATCACCTGAAATGGACGCTTGCGGTAGTAGGCGGCGATGGCATCGGGGTCGTAGCCCACCCCCTCGAAGGGATCCTGGCGGTTGGGCCGTCCGGCGTTGGCATAGCTGGCATTCTGGGATCGCTGGGCCAAGGACAGCGTCTCGATAATGGGTTCACTGTCCACCGTGATCGTCTCCACCGCAAGGGTGTCTGCGGTCATGGATGCCTTCCCCGATAGGGTTGTCTCTTCGGCCACGTTAGAAGTCATAGTTAACCCAGTGCTAGAGCCAGGAGATGCAGGGACACATGAACCCCGAAGTCTTCCCGTAAACTATTGTAACGGTGTCTTGGCGGAGGGACAGTGTAGAGTACCCCACTCTGAACCGCGCATATCCGTCCTGTTGTTAGCGTCCAAAGTACATTCGCACTAAGTATTCGTACTAAAATCAAGGCTTGACCTGCCTGTGGCCCTATGCTGACCGCCCTTCGCATTGAAAACTTTGCCTTGATTGATTCCCTGGACATTTCCCTCCAGGCGGGATTGACGGTGCTAACGGGGGAAACCGGGGCGGGAAAGTCGATTATTTTGGACGCTATCGACGCCGTGCTGGGGGGCAAGGTTAATGCTCGTCTAGTGCGATCTGGCCGTGATAAAGCCGTTCTGGAAGCCCAGTTTGCCCTGTCAACCGGGTTGCGGGATTGGTTCCAGCAGCAAGACCTGCCGACTCCAGAACAGGATGTCATCTGTCGGCGGGAAATTACCCTGAACAAAACCTCGGTACGCAGCCGTTCGTTTTTGAATGGTCAGGCGGTCACAAAGGCTGAACTCGAATCCCTGCGGCAGCGCTTGGTGGAAATTACCGCCCAGGGCCAAACGGTGCAGATTGGGTCGAATGACCGCCAGCGGGAATGGCTAGATGGCTTTGGCGGAGAGGCCATTGCCCAACAGCGGCAGCGGGTGATTCAGGCCCACGAAGGGGCAACCCAGGCCAAACGTCGCCTAGAGGCCCGCCGCAAGGCTGACCAAGATCGCCAAGACCGCCTAGAACTGTTGCAACTGCATCAACAAGAGTTGACCCAGGCCACCCTGGATGACCCTGCCGAACTGGATCACCTCCACCAGGAACAGCAGCGCCTCACCCACAGCGTTGACCTACAACAAAACAGCTACCAGACCTACCAAATCCTCTACGAAAGCGACGCCGGGGGAGCCTGTGCCGACCTGCTGGGCAAGGCCGAGGGCATTTTGATTGACATGGAGCGCTACGATCCCGCCATCACCCCGATTTTGACCCTGGTCAGCGAGGCCCTCACCCAAGTAGAAGAAGCCGGACGGGCCATCAACGTCTACGGAGCCAGCCTAGAGGCCGATCCCCAGCGCCTAGGGGAGGTGGAAGATCGCATCCGTCAGCTAAAGGGGCTGTGTCGTCGGTTTCACCGCACCCTGCCGGAACTGATCGCCTACCGCGACGAGGTCAACCAAGCACTAGGGGAACTCTCCGGCGAAGGACAATCCATCGAGGAACTGGAGGCGGACTACCGAAAACGTCAGGAAGCCCTGACAAAAGCCTGCGCCAAGCTCACCGATCTGCGCCAGAACACCGCCCAGACATTGGAGGCCCAACTGATCGCTGAACTGAAGCCCCTGGCCATGGAGCGGGTGCAGTTTCGGGTGGATCTCCAGCCCGCCGCCCCTGGCCCCACCGGGGCCGACGCCATTCAGTTTTTGTTTAGCCCCAATCCGGGCGAACCCCTACAACCCCTGGCCGAAACGGCCTCTGGGGGTGAAATGAGCCGCTTTTTGCTGGCTCTGAAAGCCTGCTTTTCGCTGGTGGATGCGGTGGATACGCTGATTTTTGACGAAATCGACGTGGGCGTGTCGGGTCGGGTCGCCCAGGCCATTGCCGAAAAACTGCTGCAACTGGGCCAACGTCACCAGGTTTTGTGTGTCACCCACCAGCCCATGGTGGCCGCCCTCGCCGATGACCACTGGCGCGTCAACAAGCAGGTGATCGGGGAAACTGCGTCAGACGCTATCCCAGAAACCGCATCAGAAGCCAAGAACGGCAAATCCCGCAAGTCTCGTCAGCCCAAGGGTAAAGCCAAGGGGAGTGCGGCAACAAAGTCCCAGGAGCATGACGCCATCAGCACTCAAAATCAATCAAACATGGATCCAAAAGCTATTAATCAAGATGTAACCAGCGACGAAACCTCCGTCCGCACGGTGGTGAGAATTTCGCCCCTCAGCCTCGATCAACGGCGGGAGGAACTGGCCCAACTGGCAGGCGGAGCCACCCATCAAGACGCCCTTTCCTTTGCTGAAGCGCTGCTCTCCCAGGCGGCTCAAATTCGGGCCAAAGCCTCCAGAAACCCGATTCAAGACAAGGTGTGAACTGGGCTACTGCCATTTCAAAGGTGATGGGCTATTATGTCAGCAAATGTTTTGCAAGGATTGTGGAAGGGGTGTATTCTACCCCGGAAGCCGTGCAACATTCACCAACCTGCAACGTTTTGGTTCGGAGAGACTCGTGACTATTTACATTGGGAACTTGTCCTTTCAGGCTTCTGAGGACGACATCAAGGACGTATTTGCCGAATACGGCGAAGTAACCCGTATTAGCCTGCCCATCGACCGGGAAACCGGACGTAAGCGCGGCTTTGCCTTCGTAGACATGGCCGACGAAGCAAATGAAGACAAGGCTATCTCTGAACTCGATGGGGCAGAATGGCTCGGTCGGGAACTGCGGGTCAACAAAGCCCGCCCCCGCACCGATGATGGTGGCAGCGGGGGGGATAGGCCTGGTCGCAGCAATCGGTTCTCCCACAACCCCCTCTAGCCCTGGGTTCTGATCAGGAATTAAGCCTCAACCCTGCTAGCTGACCCCGGTTAAAAGGGCGAGGTTTTCTCGCCCACAGTGCCTTTCGGAGTGGATAATCAGGGTTTTCGGGCAAATTTTAGGCTCATCCACGCAGACTTCAATCCGCGTTTTCTGGAGTGTTCGGAGGCGTTTTTCAATCGTCTCTGCTTTGTTGTATTTACATGAAACGATGGCGATGGTTGGCGGTGGGGGGCGTGCTGTTGGGGCTGCTGTTGGCAACCCTGGTGCTGCTGGATTCCCTATCTCGGATTTACATCACCCTAGCGGCGGTGTCTCCTGTGCTGGCGCAACTGGCCCTTGGGGTCTTTGTGTTGGCGGTTCTTGCCTTCGTGGGGTTGGCTATCTATTCCCTGTGGCCCTTTTTGCGTCCTCGCCGTCGAGTTGTTCCACTACCTCGCCCCCGTAGTGCCACCGAAGCCGCCAGCCTTAACCTAGAAGCGGTGCAGCGACAGGTGGAATCCATCCAAGACCAGGTGGCACGGCAAGCGATTTTAGAACAAACCCAAGCTCTTCAGGAGTCCCTCTATCAGGGCGATTTGACCCTAGCCGTGTTTGGGGTGGGTTCGGCGGGCAAAACGTCGTTGATTAATGCCCTGATGGGCAAACCTGTGGGAGAAGTCGGTGCGACCCTCGGCACCACCCAAACGGAGCAAACCTATGACTGGCAACTGCCCCAAGTACCTCGTCGTCTGCGACTAATCGATACCCCCGGCCTATCCGAAGCTGGAGTGGCCGGAACCGAGCGAGAACAGGCCGCCCGCGCCACCGCCGCCCGTGCTGACCTGATCCTATTCGTAGTCGATGACGACCTGCGCCAAAGCGAATACGTCCTTCTTCAAGATTTGCTGGCCCTGGGCAAGCGTACCCTGGTGGTACTGAACAAGGCAGATCGCTACCCCCGTCAGGATTTAGAGGCATTGCTGGACAGGTTGCAGGCTCGCTTGGTGCCGCCCCTCAGCGAGGATGACGTGGTGGCCATTGCCGCCCAGCCCCAACCCTTGCCCCAGGTGGGGGGTGGCCTGGTGCAAATGCGGCCTAACCTGTTTCCCTTAATCGCCCGTTTAGCGGACGTGTTGCGCCAGGAGGGGGATGCCCTGATGGCCGATAATCTGCTGCTGCAAAGTCAGCAACTGGGGGATCAGGCCCGTCGCCTATTGGAACAGCAGCGCCAAACCCAGGCCGACGCCATCATCGACCGCTACCAGTGGCTAGGAGCTGGAGCCATTGCCCTCGCTCCCCTGCCGGGATTTGACTTTTTAGCCACCGCTGCCATCAACGCCCAAATGGTAGTAGACCTCAGCCGCGTCTATGGCGGTGAGGTGAGCCTAGAGGAAGGCAAGACCCTAGCCCTTTCCCTCGCCAAAACCCTGACTGGGCTGGGATTGGTGAAAGGGACGGTGGATTTGCTGTCCCTGGGACTGCAACTGAACTTGGCCACCGCTGTCGCTGGACGGGCCTTGAAGGGCGCTAGCGGCGCGTACCTCACCCGCATTGCAGGCAAAAGTTTTGTGGAATACTTTCGGCACAACCAAACCTGGGGCGATGGCGGCATGGGGGCGGTCATCGAGGATCAGTTTCGCCTGAATCAGCGGGATGTTCTCCTCAAAGCCTTCGTGCAGGAGGCGACCAGCCGACTGATTCCCCTGGTTAAGGATTGTCCGCCCTGAGCGGTTTCGTGAGGTTATCATCCCTTAACATCGTAGCTGATCACCCGATCAGGAGAAGGGAGTTTGAAGTCCGTGCCGTCGTTCCTGTTGTCCTTCAGCCAGTCCTTTAACCGCTATCTCCAGCGCAAACAGGCCGCCTACGTGCTGCCCGCTGTCGCCACGGCGCTGCTGCTGATTCTTTGGGAAGCCATCACCCGAATCTTTCAGGTGCCTCAGTTTTTACTACCCGCCCCCAGCGATGTGTGGGAAGCGGCCCAAAGCTATGGGGGCACCATCTGGAAACATAGCCTCACCACCCTCAGCACGACTCTGGCCGGATTTTTCCTGGGTCTGGGCTTGGGCGTGGTCCTGGGCTTTTTAATTGGCTACTCCCGACTAGCCTACCTGGTACTGTATCCGCTGCTGGTGGGCTTCAACACTATCCCCAAGGTGGCCCTGGTGCCGCTGTTGGCCATTTGGTTTGGCATTGGGGCCATTCCGGCCATCATCACCGCCTTCACCCTGGCCTTTTTCCCGATTGTGGTGAATGTGGCGGCGGGGTTGGCCACTGTGGAGCCCGAAATGCAGGACGTGTTGCGATCCCTAGGGGCCAGTCGTTGGGAAATTTTCCAGAAAGTAGGCTTTCCCCATTCCTTGCCCTATCTGTTTGCCTCCCTCAAGGTCGCGATTTCCCAGGCGTTTATCGGGTCGGTGATTTCCGAAACCGTGGCCTCGGATCGGGGGATTGGCTATGTGATTGTGTCTGCCAGCGCCAACTTCAATGTGGCCCTCGCCTTTTTAGCCATTTTGTCCCTAGCGGCGATGGGGATTTTGCTCTACGGCTGCTTTGCCCTGGTGGAAAGGCGCACCATCCATTGGGCGCGATAATCGAAGGATAGGCGGTTCTCGTTGATCCAACCTCAGGAGGCCCAGCGGTCGAGGGCGCGTTTGCCACCCCATCGGGCCACAATTTCATCATCGTAGTTGTCGGCAATGCGGATGACGGTGGTGACAGAATGGTTGAGTTCGGTGCGATCACAGCCCTCTCCTACCAGGCTGTGTTCAAACACGATGTCGTTTTCGGCATCGTAGGCGAATCGGCCAAAGTAGATGCCGTTGTTTTCGCGCATTAGGTAGTAGCTCAGTTCTGGGGTGAGGTGGATATCGGTGACCACGTAGGCGCGGGTGGTGATTAGGGTTTCGTCTTCGTGCCAGGGGATGACCCGCGTGGAGGCCACCGCCGACCCTAAGTTGACGATGAACAGGGGCTCATCCTCGAACACCACCAGCGATTCCCCGAATAAATCGTGCATCCAGGGCAAAATCCGGTAGTAGACCGCCTGTTGGCCCGGTGTTTTGAACTCGATACTGCCCATGGTGCGCATACTATCCTGATATTGCAGCTAAATCCGACCCGTAAAGACGATTTTGGCGAAAATTAAGCACGATGGGGCCAAGATCGCCCTAGCCCTCTTTTCTGACCTATTCTCTCATCCATTGCTAAGGGATTCATCAGAACAGCCATAAATTCCGGTTATCCCCCAGAGATTTCCTCGGCTAGGCTCCGATAGCCTTCGCTATGCTGAAGGTTCGGGTTATCACACCATAGGCCCATGGCTTCCAGCGAACTGTCCCCTAGCCAACCGTCTTCGAGCGAATCGTCCCCCAGCGAACCATGTCTGAGTGAGGCGTTTCGGAGTGAATCATCCCCCAGTGCCCCTGCCGCCAATGCCGACACCCAGTCCAGTTCGGCCATTGTCCTAGCCAGCGATCTCCATCCCTGGGACGACAGCCACCCCTGGGACGACAGCCACTTAGATGACTCAACCTGGGACGACGTAGAGGCCGCTCTCACCTGGATAGCGTCCCCTGCGGCCCCATCCCCCCATCCCCCCATCTCCCCCCCATCCCCCAAATCCCCCCGTCGCCCCTTGCCGCCGCCACCCGCCGCCCCTCCCACCTGGGAGGAAGTGGAGCAGGAATTGGGCACGATTGTGGGGGACTTTCAAGACCTGCAAGATGACCTCAACTATCGCCGTGCCCAGGTGGCGCTGCGGGATTTGGTGCGGCGGCTGAACCTGACCTCGCGGGAGCGTACCGGGCTGGATGAGGCGATCAACAGCCTCAGCGGCTTGCTGGATAAGCTGGAAAATACCGTCGTTCACATAGCGGTGTTTGGCTTGGTGGGGCGGGGCAAGTCGTCGTTGCTGAATGCGCTGCTGGGGGCGGAGGTATTTACCACTGGCCCCACCCACGGGGTGACGCAGGTGGTGGAGGGGGCGCGGTGGTCGGTGAGTCGGGATAGTCTATGGGATAGTTTGGACGAGGACACGCCGGATTTGCTACGGGTGTCGCTGAACAGCGTCGGCCAGTCGCGCATTGAGCTGATCGACACGCCGGGACTGGATGAGGTGGCGGGGAAGGAACGCGCCGCTCTGGCCCAGCGCATCGCTGAGCAGGTGGATTTAATTTTGTTTGTGATTGCTGGGGACATTACGCGGGTGGAGTACGAAGCGCTCCATGCCCTGCGGCAGGCCAGCAAGCCCATCCTGCTGGTGTTTAACAAGGTGGATCAATACCCGGAGACGGATCGCCAGCAGATCTACGACACCCTCTGCGACCAACGGCTGAAGGATTTGATTTCGCCCGACGAGATCGTGATGGCGGCGGCCTCGCCCCTGGTGGTGCAGGCGGTGACCCAAGCGGATGGCCAAGTGACCTACGAAACCGTGCGGGGAACGCCCCAGGTGGACGCCCTCAAGCTGAAGATTTTGGACATTCTGCATCGCGAAGGTAAAGCCCTAGTGGCGCTGAATACGCTGCTCTATGCGGAATCGGTGAGCGCAGAGATTGTGGAACGCAAGCGGCAAATTTGCGACCGCATCGCCGACGACACCATCTGGAATGGGGTGATGATTACCGCCGTGGCCGTGGCCTTGAACCCCATCACCATGGCCGACCTGATCAGCGGGGCAATTATCGACGTGTCGCTGATTCTCACCCTCTCCCGCATCTACGGCCTGCCCATGACCCAAACGGCGGCCTTCCAACTGCTCAAGCAAATCGCCATCGGCCTGGGCGGCATCACCCTCAGCGAACTGGTGGTGACCGTGGGACTGAGTTCGTTGAAAGGATTGCTGGGGGTATCCGCCATTGCCACCGGGGGGCTGTCCCTTGCGCCCTACATCCCCGTCGCCATCACCCAGGCCGCCGTGGCAGGATTGTCTACCTACGGCCTGGGCCAGGTGACCAAAACCTACCTCACCAACGGAGCTTCCTGGGGGCCAGAGGGGCCAAAGGCCGTGGTACGCCATATTCTGGATAGTCTTGACGAAGCCTCAATTCTGAGTCGCATCAAGGCAGAATTGAGGGCGAAGTTGTAGTAGTTCGGCAGGGCGAGGCGTTCGGTAGGGCGAGGAGACCTCGCCCCTACGGAATGGGATGCCGGAAATCCTAGCCGTCGGTGGTGATGCGGGTGATCAGTTCTTGCAGGACGGTTTCGGCTTGGTCGTTGGCGACTTGGCAGGTGCCCGCATTCACATGGCCACCGCCGCCGTATTCCAGCATGAGTTCGCCGATGTTGGTGTTGGAGGTGCGGTTGAAGATGGATTTGCCCGTGGCGAAGACAGTATTTTGCTGCTTCAGCCCCCACATCACATGGATGGAGATGTTGCAGTCGGGGAAGAGGGCATAGATCATAAACCGATTGCCCGCATGGATCACTTCCTCCTGGCGCAGGTCGAGCACCACTAGGTTGTTGTGGACAGTGGCGCAACGCTGGAGTTGATCCTTAAATTTGGGTGCTTGCTCAAAATACAAATCCACCCGTTCCTTCACATCGGGTAGGGCCAAAATTTCGTCGATGGTGTGGGCTTTGCAGTAGTCGATCAGTTCCATCATCAGGGTGTAGTTGGAGACCCGAAAGTCCCGGAAGCGACCCAACCCCGTGCGGGCATCCATCAAAAAGTTCAGCAGACTCCAGCCCTGGGGATCCAGCACGTCTTCCATCGAAAACTGAGCAGAATCGGCCTTGTCCACCGCCACCATCATGTCCTGGGAGAGGGTGGGAAAGCGCTCGGCCCCGCCATAGTAGTCGTAGACGACACGGGCGGCAGAGGGGGCATTGGGATCGATGATGTGGTTGTCGCGCTGCCCTTGGTTGCGCACCGTTTCGCTGGCGTGGTGGTCGAAGGCGAGGTGAACCCCTTCCACGTAGGGCAGGTTGGTGGTGATGTCGTTGGCGGTGACGGCCACTTTGCCGTCCTGCATATCCTTAGGATGGACAAACAGGATGTCGTCGATTAGCTCCAGTTCCTTCATCAACACCGCACACACGAGACCGTCAAAGTCGCTGCGGGTTACCAAACGATGCCGAGCATGGGTCACAACCATAGCCTTGATCTCCAAAGTAGAACAATCGGAAAAGCATAGATGGGCCAGCGTCGCCGAAGCGCACACTAGTTCTAGGGTGCCCAAATTGTATCCGCTGCTAACGGGGAAAGGGGTGTTAAGGAGGGATTTCGAGGGGGCCTGAAGAGGGATTTCGAGGAGGCGTTAGGATGGGTAAACCTTCCCTCGGTGTGTGATGTCGTGCCTAAGTCTCCCCAGCCCCCGCCGCCATCGGTGTCCCCGTCCAAGCTACTGATCAAGCTCAGCCAGCGGCTGTTTGACCCAGCGGATCAGCAGGCTGAGTTTGTGGCCGCGCTCACCCAACCCCAGGCGTTTCCCCAGGCGATTCTGTGGACGCAACCCCGCCCTGCTGACCTCCCCTTTGCCCTGGCCTCCGCCCTGTCCTGGCAGCCCCCTGGTGTAGATCGCCTCCTGCCGGATCAGCGCCCTGGCCAGCATCCCCTTCACCAGGCCGGAGCCTATTACTGTTTGGATATGGCTTCGGTGTTTGCGGCGGCGGTGTTGGAGGCCATTCCCCACCCCGTGGGGTTAGTGCTCGATTTCTGTGCGGCACCAGGGGGCAAAAGTTTGCTGGCTTGGCAACAACTTCAACCCCGGCAGCTTTGGTGCAATGAGGTAATTCGCAAGCGGGTGAGGATTTTGATTGCCAACCTCAAGCGCTGTGGGGCGATGGATAGCCTGGTGTTCCAGGTTGATCCCCAGGTTTGGGCCGAACACCTGCCCCAATCGGCTTCGGTGGTGCTGGTGGATGCCCCCTGTAGTGGTCAGTCGTTGCTGGCCAAGGGCGATAGGGCACTGGGCTGTTTTCATCCAGTGACGATCAAGAAAAACGCCAGCCGCCAGAAACGTATCCTCGGCCATGCGGCCCAAACGGTGGCCATCGGGGGCTACCTAGCCTATATGACCTGCACCTTTTCCCCCGAAGAAAACGAGCAGGTAGGGGCATGGCTGCTCAAACATTTCCCCCAGTTTGAGGCGGTGGCCGTCCCCAGTCTGGCTGACCATGCCTCGCCCCTAGCAGACTTTCCCTGCTATCGGCTGTGGCCCCAATCGGGGGTGGGGGCCGGAGGGTTTACGGCCCTGTTTCGCCACCGTGGGGATACCCCTGGGAATGCCCCTGTCGCCGCCGATCCGGTTGCCCTACCGCCCGCCCTTGTCTCCCAAGCCCTGCACCTCTATCCAGCCCCCCTCTAGTCCCTGTCCCCTAGTCCCTATCCCCTATCCCCGTGTCCCCGATCTACTACCTACTTCGATCCCGTGCCGATGGCCGTTATCTGGCGGCTCGTCTGCGTAGTCCCGATCCGGCAGTGCCGTCCATCGGCCCACAGACTGGTTTTTTGCTGGTCTTCAGCGCTGACTACGACGCCTTGAGCTATCTCAGTGCCCATGCCCCTGATCTGAGCGATCAGTTCGCGGTGGAAGCCATCACCCCTAGCAACCTCAAGCCCCTCCTCAGTCGCTGGAACTTCCAGGGGTTAGGCATGGTGCAAGATCCGCGTCTGCCCGACATTGAGTTTTTTAACCGAACCCCAGAGGGGTAGGATGTCTCCCCTAGGGCAGGGGTGAGGGTGGGGGTGGTTTGCTACAGTGGCCTAACAGTCAGTGCGGAGATGGCCCACTTCTCTGGGCGTCTCCATGGGCCTGTGTAGCGTAATCAACGTCGCCATGCACTGCCACCCTAGCGACCCCTCACCATACTGAAACCATGACCGCAAACTACATCATGGCCCTAGACTTGGGAACCACGGGCAACCGAGCGATTATCTTTGATCGTGACGGCACCATTGTGGGCCAAGCCTACCGAGAATTGACCCAGTACTACCCGCAGCCCGGATGGGTGGAGCACAATGCGCGGGAAATTTGGGACGAAATCGACTGGGCCATGGGGTCAGCCATTTCTAAGGCCGAACTCACCCCGAAGGACATTGCTGCCATTGGCCTGACCGTGCAGCGGGAAACCTGCCTGCTGTGGGATAGCACCACCGGACGACCCCTATCCAACGCCATTGTCTGGCAGGATCGGCGCACCGCCCCCCTGTGCAACGCCCTGCGAGAGGCGGGTAAGGCCGAGGAGATTTACGAGCGCACGGGCCTGGTGCTAGATGCCTACTTTTCGGCCACCAAACTGGCTTGGATGCTAGAGCAGGCTAAAAAAGAGGCCGATCCCCCCGTAGACTTTGACCAAGTGCTGGCCGGAACCGTGGATAGTTGGGTGCTGTGGAACCTCACCGGGCGTCAAGTTCATGCCACCGACCACAGCAACGCCAGCCGCACCATGCTGCTCAACATCACCAGCGGCCAGTGGGATGACACCCTATTGGATCTCTTCGGCATTCCGCCCCACCTGATGCCGCGCATTGGCCCCAGCGTTGGCCTGTTTGGCTATACCGATCCCGATCTGCTGGGGGTGAAAATTCCCGTAGCGGCCATTTTGGGCGACCAACAGGCGGCTCTCTACGGCCACGGCTGCGACCGCCCTGGCCTGCTGAAATGCACCTACGGCACCGGGGCGTTCCTCGTGGCCCACACCGGGGATACCATCGTCCGCTCCCAGCATCAACTCCTCTCCACCGTGGCCTGGTCAACGACCCAGCCTAATGCCAAACAGCCCCATCTGGGCTATGCCATCGAAGGCAGCATGTTCACCGCCGGAGCCTGTATTCAATGGCTTCGGGACGGCATTCAGGTCATTTCCAGCGCCACAGAAACCGAGATTCTGGCCCAGGCTGTGCCCGACAACGGCGGCGTTTATTTTGTCCCTGCCCTCAGCGGCCTCGGTGCCCCCCACTGGGACATGAGCGCCAGGGGAGCCTTCCTAGGGCTGACGGGCGGCACCAAGCGCGAACATTTGGTGCGGGCCGTCCTGGAAGCCATTGCCTACGAAGTGAAAGAGGTGGTGGATGCAGTCAACCAAGACTCCGGTACCCCCATTCGCCAGCTCAAGGTAGACGGCGGAGCCTGCAACAACGATTTCCTCATGCAACTCCAGGCCGATGTGCTGGGCATTCCCGTGGAACGGCCCCAGGTGCTAGACGTGACCGCCCAGGGAGCCGCCTTTGCCGCTGGCCTCGCCGTGGGGTTCTGGGACGATTACCATGCCCTGGTCAACAGCCGCCCCATCGACCGCGTCTTTGAACCCGGTGCGGGGCAGGCCCAGGCCCAAGACCATTTCCACCAATGGCTGCGGGCCGTAGACCGAGCCAAGGGCTGGGCGCAGGATTAAGGAATCCGCAAAGAAATGAGGAATGGTAGAATCAGTAGCTTTGGAGAGGGCTTACTGTGTCTAGCATTGCCGCCATTGCCACCACCCCTGCGGGCGTCAAAACTCTCATGCCAATCTGTGCAGCCCTCCCGGCCAAGCTGTGGATCTCCACCTCTCTAGCGGAAACCCTGGCGGCGGATTTAGATCCGGTTCAGCACCAGCTACAAACCTACGAGGGGCCACTGCGGGATGTGGTAGAACACCTTTGGCCCAACCAATCTGGCCTCATTTTTGCCCTAGCCACGGGGGCGGTGGTGCGGCTGATTGCACCCCTCTTGCAAGACAAGGCCACCGATCCGGCGGTGGTGGTGGTCGAGGAAACGGGCCGACAGGTGATTAGCCTCTGCGGCGGGCACCAGGGCGGAGCCGATGGCCTCACTCGCCAAATTAGCCAACTGCTAGACGCCGAAGCCGTCATTACCGGAGCCTCCCAGGCCAAGCACTTTCAGGGTATCGACCAACTGGGTATCCCCTTCGGATGGGCCAAAGGCTGCGGCGACTGGACAGCAGTGAGCGCCGCCTTTGCCCAGGGCCAGTCCATCGAAATCTGCCAAGACAGCGGCACCACCCTCTGGCGCGATCATTTACCCGCCGATCACCCCTTTATCTTCACCCACCCCGCCGATCCCCTCTCCCCCTCCCCCCTCCCCGCGTCTTCCCTCCCCCCTGCCCGTCTGTGGATCAGCCCCAACCAGCCTTCCCTTGAGGCTAGCGACAACGGCCCTATGGCCCAGTGGCACCCCAGGGTGTTGTGGGTAGGGGTCGGCTGCGAACGGGGCACCCCTCGTCGGGTGATTGCAACCGCCATCGAGCAAGTCTTTCAGGCCCATGGGTTAGTTTTGGAAGCCATCGCCGGGGTCGCGTCGTTGGATTTGAAGGCCGATGAAGTGGGATTAGTGGAACTGTGCGAATCTCGGCGCTGGCCTTTACGGTGCTTTTCAGCCGATGACCTGAAGGACATCCCCGTACCGAACCCTTCGGCAGTGGTGGATGCGGCGGTGCAAACCCCCAGCGTGGCAGAGGCAGCGGCCATTGTGGCCGCAGATCGGGGCCAGTTGCGAGTTCCTAAACAGGTGATGCGCCTAGAAGGCGAACCGGGAGCCGTCACCGTGGCTGTGGCCCAGGCAGAACGGGAATATACCGGACGGGACGGACAGCTTTTCCTCGTCGGCAGTGGCCCCGGTCGGCTCGACCAAATCACCCCAGCCGCCAAACAGGCCATCGTGCGGGCAGATGCCATCATCGGCTATGGGCTGTATATCGACCAAATTCGGCCCCTTTGTCGTCCGGGGCAAATCGTGGAACCCTGGCCCATCACCCAGGAACGGCAGCGGGCCGAGCGGGCCATCGACCTGGCGCGATGGGGGTTATCGGTGGCGGTGGTGTCCTCTGGGGATTGTGGCATCTATGGCATGGCGGGGCTGGTGTTCGAGCAGTTACGGGCCACGGGCTGGGATGGCCAAAGTCCCGCCGTAGAGGTATTCCCCGGCATTTCCGCGCTCCAAGCCGCCGCCGCCCAAGTGGGGGCACCCCTGATGCACGATTTCTGCGCCATCAGCCTCAGCGACCTGCTCACCCCTTGGGAAATGATTGTAAAACGGCTGGAAGCCGCAGCCCAGGCAGATTTCGTCATCGCCCTCTACAACCCCAAATCCAAAACCCGCACCCACCAAATCGGCACCGCCCAGCAGATTCTCATGGCCCACCGTTCCCCCCAAACCCCGGTGGCCGTCGTCAAATCGGTCTATCGACCCGACCAGGAAATCCACCTCACCACCCTAGGCGACCTGCTCAGCGCCCCCATCGACATGCTCACCGTAGTGCTCATTGGCAACCAAAGCACCCGCCAACACCAGGATTGGCTGATCACCCCCAGGGGGTATTTGGGGTTTGATGTATCCTCACTCAACCTGTGATAGGTACATAGGCAAGGCAGGGTGCTAGGTTCTTAAGATTCGACCAGTTTTTCTAACTGCAAAAACTGGTCTATCCCTTGCAAACGCCCCTTTGCTTGATCGTTTTTAATAGGTAAATAGATAATGGCGACAATGAGGCTATATGCAAAATAGACTAGCAATCCCAATGTTGTACCATGTTTTTTTATCAGCAATAATCGTCCAAACGTATAGTTTTTATACATAAATACAATATTGCGTCTAATAATAGAAGAAACATCGTGACTGACTAACACCTTATTTGTAACTTTTATAGAGTATCCCTGCTTGGCATACCTCAGGCAAAAGTCAGCGTCTTCGGAATAGAGAAAATAGCCTTTATCAAATTCGGGTTTTTTTTGAAACTGACCAAGATTAATAATTAAGCTACAACCTGTCACCCACTGAACAGATCTAGTTAATGATGAATTCTGATCTGAATGAGTAGCTCGACTTCGGTGCTTTAGAGAACCTGTCCAGGGATTGAATGTACCCTCAGCGAACCAAATCTTATCCTCACTAGATCGAATCTTGGTTCCTAAAATGGCGATGGTTGGATCTTCTAAAAAACACTTCTGAATGTGCTTGTCAGCGCCTTGGTCTAGCGTGGCATCGGGGTTTATCAACCACACAAGCCCCTGCCGATCTCGTTCCCATACATCACGAATACCGAGGTTGCAGCCTTGACCAAAACCAAGATTAGCCCCTGCTTCAATGACCCGGATGTTATCTCTTCCTAGTTGATGAATAGTGGACTCCTTTGGTGAGTTATTAACAATCAAAAATTCGTAGGGGCTAGCAATGCCTATCTGAAGAGTAGTAATGAGTTTTTTGATCAAATCGGTTGAGTAGTAATTAACAGTAAGAAAGTAAATCATGATGAATTGCCCTAGGCTCACGGGTGAAAAGGCCCTGGCTGGGCATTGGGCTGGAACCGCTTGTCCTTAATTTGTTTGGCCTGGGCCATCCATGCCTGGGGAATTATCCATTGCAGTAGCGTGAACAACACAAGTTTGAGGTAAACCTGCCCAAAGGGAACTATCCCCCACCATCCATACACTTGGCGGCAATAGAACCAGTAGGCCGGAGGATAAATGCTGGATTTGGGTGATCGCAGTTGTTTCCACCGCTGAGGCATGGGAATAGGACTAGAGATCCACCCTTCCTCGAGGAGATTTATCGGGCAAAGGGCAACAGCAAAGCCTAGCACCTGCACCTGGAATTTTGCCTGTTTGGCCCACCAGATATAGACCACATCTCCCCAAGTTTGGGGTACCTGTTGTCCGGGAGGATATCCCACTACATCAACGACAGATCGCGGCAGACAGACCAAGTTCCCGCTACACACATCGCAATCCAACACATCTGTAAGGTTGGCAGCGAGGAATTGAATTGATTTACCCTGCACCCGTCGCCCGCCATAGGTGGGTTGAATGAGGGCATCGTCGGCGTAGCATTGTGCGGTGGCGAGCCGTCTGGGGGCTTGGGTGCAGTGATTCACAAGTTGGGGCAAGGTTCCTGCTAGGGGTAAGGTGTCATCGTTGAGCCAAATAAAATAGTCGGCTCCTTGTTCATAGGCATATTCCATGCCTATACGAATAGCCCCCGTCCACCATAGATTGCCATCGCCCTTGAGAATCGTGACTTGGGGAAATTGGGTCTGAATGGCCTCAGCGGTGCCATCGGTAGAACCGTCGTCAATCACCACCGCATGGTAGCGATCTAGATCGCCATGGTGCTGGAGAGTTTCTAGGCAGGTTAGTGTGACCGCCTTACGGTTGTGGACAGGAATAAGGATGTAGACCGATGGGGACATGGGCGGCTGGGTAATTCGATCCGAGAGCCATCTTGATTATGATAGTCGGCATCCCGTAGCACAACGCACTATGGGGCAGTCTGGAGGCATGGCCACTATTCAGCAAGAATTGCTGACACTACACCGTCATGGGAGCCTTGGGATCCCGTTGGGCCATAGCTCTAGTCATGGTTCGACCGCTACGGATCGATGGCCATTGATCAACCTGAGCAGACACCAAGGCCAGGAACGACTATGATTTAGGCCGTGATTTTATCTAGGCCATGATTTGGATTGGGGCCGCTATGGGGAGGCAAGCAACGCTCATTCAGCCTAGGATCTTCTCCGGCTGGCGGTGGTGGGCGGGTTTTACGGCGAGGGGGCTGGTGCGCTTATTCCCAGGGCTGATCCTAGCGCTAGCTCTAGGGGGCACGCTATTGGGGGGAACCTTGGGGCTCGCTAGTCCGGCCATGGCTGAACGCCCCGTGTCGGATCCGGCGACTTCTGAACGGCCCATTGCTGAACTGGTGATTGTGGATGCGGCTTTGGCCCAGGCTGCCATGGCATTACCCCTAGCTCCCCATCAGCGGATGGTGGTGGTGGATGCGCCCCCCGGTCAAGCCTTGGTGGCCATTGCCCAAGCCCTGCGCCCCTACCATCATCTATCGGCCCTCCACTTGATGGCCCACGGTCAGCCCGGTCATCTCTATCTCAGCCATACCGACATCAATAGCGATTGGTTGCGCCAACACCGAGCCGACCTGCAACCCTGGCGCAGTGCCTTACAACCCCAGGCCGACCTGTTGATCTACGGCTGCGAGGTGGCCCTAGGGGCATCGGGTGGGACGTTCCTAGACACCTGGCGCGACCTGTTGGCGGTGGATGTGGCGGCGTCGAGTACCCCCATCGGCCCTGCGCTGTTGGGTGGCAACGGTGGGCTCGAACGACACCGGGGCACGGTAGACACCCCTCCCCTCCCAGGATTGGACACCTGGCCCATGCTGCTGAAGCAGATTACCGTGACCTCCACCGCCGACCATGGCCCCGGCACCCTGAGGGAGGCCATCCTCCAGGCCAACCGCACCCCTGAAGACGACCGTATTTCCCTAGAAACCGTCAGCGGCATCATCGCCCTCGAAGCCCCCCTGCCCCCCATTGCCGGAAATCTGTTCCTAGTGGGCAACGACGACGATGTACTAAGCGGCGAAAAGGCCCACCGAGTTTTGGTGGTGAATCAGGGTGAGGTGACCCTACAAAACTTGACGGTGGCCAACGGTCTGGCCAGCGGCGATGACGGGCTGGATGGGGCGGGCGGCAGTGCCGGGCTGGGGGGCGGCTTGCTGATCAACGACGGGAGCGTCACCCTGTCCACCGTGCGATTTGTCGATAACCAGGCCGTGGGCGGCAATAGCCTGCCCCGCCAAGACGCCCAAGACACCGCCCTGCGTTTGGAAAAGCAGCGCTACACCCTCAACCGGGGGGCCATTGCCGGGGTCAACGGCATCGGCATTCACCAGGTGGATACCCTGCCTGTGGCCCCCAAGGGGCTCAGTATCGACAGCCTGGACAACCGGGTGAAGGCCAACCGGGGCGCAATGGCAGGGGTAAACGGCATTGGCGTAGGCGGCATTGGCACCATTGCCTTTGCGGGGGGTGGCGGCTTTGGGGGGTTGGGCAATGCGGGCAACGGCGGCAACGGCGGCAACGGCGGCACGGAGGGCGGCAATGGTGGCAACGGTGGCGATGGTGGCAACGGCGGCGTGGGCATCTTCGGCGGCAGTGGCCCCTGGGGCGACCTAGGCACCCTGGGCACAGCGGCCTTCAGCGGTGGTGGTGGCTTAGGCGGCGTGGGCAATGCGGGCAACGGTGGCCGGGGCGGTAATGCCGAAGCTCCCACGGCCAACGGTGGCAATGGCGGGCAGGGCGGCAACGGCGGCAACGGCGGCTTTGGCGGTGGCGGCGGGGCCGGGGGGTTCGGCGGTGAGGGTGGCTACTTCGGCATGGCCGGAACCCCAGGCACTCCGGGGCTGGGCGGCTTTGGTGGTGGGGATGGCGCGGTGGGCCTCGGCGGTGGTGGCGGTGGGCTGGGCGGCGCTATCTTCCTCAAAGCGGGGCGGCTGATGCTGCACAACACCGTCTTTGAGCACAACGAAGCCATCGGCGGCGACGGGGCCAACCTAGGCCAGGGTAAGGGGGGCGCTATCTTTATCAAACCCAGCCCCGACCCATCCAGCCCCAGAACATTCAACTTTGGCAAACCCGACACTGGCCAACTCGGTTCTAGTCAACTCGGTTCTAGCAAAGCCAGCCAGTCCCCCCAGGTGTGGGCCGTGGGCAAGTCCCCCACCTTTCGCCGCAATCGGGCTACCGATGAGGTCCAGTCCCCAACGGATAATGCGGATATTTATGGGTGGATTAGCGTGGCGGGTGGGCCATAGTGGCGGTTTTAGGGATAGGGGCAAGGAGACCTCACCCCTACGGTGTTTGGGGTCAGGAATCGGGGTGATCTCACTCGGATTGGGTATAAACCGTAACTTCGGTGGGTTGAGTCTGTTTGGTTTCGTAGTAGCGGCAGGCCCAATAGCCAACGCTGTAGATCAGGGTGGCATCGGTGGCCACGCCCACGGCAGTCCCTAGCCAGGGCAGGGTTTCAACCAGCCCCAGGCCCGATTTCACCAGCCCCGACGCCGAGGCCGAAAGCAGCCACACGGTAAACACCTCTCCCCGCCGCTCGCTGTCCTCTGGGGAATAGCCATAGATGGCGGCGATGCGGTAGATCATAGTAGCTTGCAGGGCGGCCACGGCTCCCACATCCACCCAGGACAGGAGAATGGCCAACGGTGGGGCCAGGTTAGTGGCGAGGCCCACTCCAGCCGCCTTGAGGGTGGTATCGGCCATCACCTGGCGGGCCAGGGCGCGTCTATCGGCCTGGGGTTGGGTGCGGCGCAGGTCGTCTACCCCCTGGCGCACCTGGTTGACATTCACCTGGCCCAAGGCCGCCAGCAACCACCGCAATCCCGGCACCAGCGTTAACCCCTGCATAAACGGATGATTGGCCACGGGGGCAACCACCTGCCCCACGCTGGCGGTGAGGGGTTCTAGCCAGGGCTGGCAGGGGGCCATCACCCCATTTCCGGCCTGGGCGAGGGCGTCATCCAGGGCTTGCACCAGACCTTGGGCGAGGGCAAGGGCGGTTTGCATCGCGTCTTGGGTAACCGTTGGGTCGGGTTCGGTCGTGGTCGCCTCTGGCGGAGAGGCGCTGAATAAGAGGGGCATGGGCAAGGCAGGTATAGACAACGGCGAGCCTGGGCAAGGTGGGGCTAAACATCCCCTTAGTTGGCGGGATACACCGGGTCTTTGTCGATCATCACGGGGGCTTGGTAGAGCAGGGCGGTGAAGGTGACCGTAGAACCCAGCCCTTCGCCCATGCTAATGAAGTGAACGGTGCCGCCCATGGCTTCCACTAAACGCTGGGAAATAGCCAGCCCTAGCCCGGTGCCGCCATACTGGCGAGTGCGTTCGCCATCCACCTGACTAAAGGATTGAAACAGGCGATCTTGCTTTTCGAGGGAGACACCAATTCCGGTATCAATGACGCTGATTTTAACGGTTCCGGGCCAGGTGTTGCCTTGATATTCGGCCTTCTGGGGTTTTACTTCGGCCTGGATGGTGATGGTGCCTTCGTGGGTGAATTTCACAGCATTGCCCACCAGATTGAGGAGGACTTGCAGCAGCCGTTGATAGTTGCCGTTGAGGGTAATTTCGTCGCGGGTGGCGGGCAGTAACATCTTGAATTCCAGCCCCTTTTGTTCCGCCAAAGGACGGGCAAAGTTTTCCACGTTGGCCAGCAGTTCCTTGAGGTTGACGGGCCTCATATCAATCTGCATTTTGCCCGCTTCAATCTTGGCAATATCCAACACATCGTTGATGAGTTCCAGCAGGTGAATGGCGGATTTGTGGGCCTCTTGTAAAAAGTCCTGCTGTTCTTCGGGGTCATCGGCCATGCCATCGAGCACCAGCTTCAAAAAGCCGATGATGCCATTTAGGGGCGTTCTCAATTCGTGAGAGGTATTGGCCAGAAATTCGCTCTTCAGCCGGGAGGCTTCCTCGGCCTGCTGACGAGCTTCCTCCGCTTGGCGACGGGCCTCCTGAAATTCGCGCTGCTTCTCTAGCAGGCTGGCGTTGGCCTGTTGCAGCTTAATGGCGAGGGCATGGCTTTCGGCAAACCGCTGGGCATGGGCGATGGCCGTTCCCACCTGATCGGCCAAATCAGTGATCAACCCCAGCTCCACCCCCGTCCAGGGGCGACCGTTCGCGTCGTAAATCAGAATAAACCCGTTGATTTGGTTCTGGTATCGGGTGGCCACCGCCAGCACCGACGCCTGATTCCCACTGACGATATCCTCCCCCTCGGCGGCCATCTGGGCCATGCCCTCCGGGCTAACGGGGTCGAGGATGGCCCCGGCATACTGCGCCGCCCGTTCTAGATGGCCCTGTTCGCTGGGGGGTAGGGGTTGCCCTCGCCACTGGGGCCAATCGGGCCGCAGAAGGTACTCCGCCGCCACCAGAGCCGAGGCGGCAGCGGGCACGGTGCAAATCAGGCAGCGATCCGCCTGGAAGAGATCCCCCAACCCCTCCACGGTCTGCCGCTGAATCGTGTCTAAATCCAGCGTCCAGCGCACGTTGCGGGTGATTTGGTTGAGGCGAGGGGCGTAGGATTGCAGTTGGGCCAGGGGGCCAGCCTGGGAGACATCCATGGCCGGGACAAGCCCCTCCGCTAGGGGCGGCGATTCCTCGGCCATGGCCTCTTGCCATAGGGGAGAGTCGGCCCAGTAGGCGGTGGCGATGATCCATTGCCCCTGGCCATCGGGGGTGAGCAAGGGCTGAAAAACCCAGGTCGCCTCCAGGCTATAGGCTCCTAGGGGACAGCGTCCCACCAGCGTTTTGGGGCTGGATGAATGTTGGTCTGGGTATGAAAGAAGAGGGGAGAGGGCGTTGGCCTCGCTAAAAGCCACCATTTCGGTGAGAGTGCAGCCTATCCAGTGCTGCGTTAGCCCCTTGGGCACCGTTTCCTGGCCTAGCGCCTGCACCGAAACCACGGTTCCCCCCGGCGTTAAGACCACCACCCAAATCGGCCCCAGGGTGGCCGTGGGCCTGTCTACCGGGGCATGGGCGGGGAGATCGGAGGCGGGCGGAAAGGGGGAACCGTGGGAAGCACTCATGGGGACTGAGGGTGGGGCAATACAACGCCATGACATTCCGGACTACAAAGTCCGGCCTAGGGATTCCAGCCTAGTCGTTCCATTCACCCTTGGGGGGCACCGTAGGGTTGCGGGGCAGGGTGCGCACCAGGTCGTCTTCCGAACGGCGGTCGCCCCGGAGCCATTGACGTAGGGCCACCTCAATCACCTTAGCGGGGTCGGAGGTCAGGTGTTTCACCTGATCCAACAATTCTCGATCAAGCTGCACTGAAAGTTCAACCTTATCGTTGGGGTTGGGTGCAACGGGGGACGCAACGTCTTCCATAGTTCCGTGGGCTGCCATCGCGGCAATAAAGGGTTCACTCATGGTTCTAGTTTAATCCGTCCCCGGACAGGCAACGGCATCCCATGGCCCTGAGTAGGCAAGGGCTGACAATTAGCGACGAAAGGAAGGGCCATGTTCCCACGATCCCCATGGTCTCTGGTATCCCTGTCTAGTGTCCCTGTTTAGTCGCCCTATTGCGGGACAAGTCCTTCGTCCGAACCGGGGCAACGAAGGACGGGAAGATACCATTACAATAGGTAAAGCCTACAGAATCCCTTATCCCCCTGGTACGCCTTTTATGACAGAGGTTCCCGTCTCTCAGATTCGTAATTTCTCGATTATTGCCCACATTGACCACGGCAAATCGACCCTGGCGGATCGGCTGTTGCAGCGCACGGGCACCGTCAGCGACCGCGAAATGAAAGAGCAGTTCCTCGACAGCATGGATCTGGAGCGGGAACGGGGCATCACCATTAAGCTCCAGGCTGCCCGCATGAACTACAAGGCCCAGGACGGCAAAGACTACATCCTGAATTTAATCGACACTCCGGGCCACGTCGATTTTTCCTACGAAGTGTCCCGGTCGCTAATCGCCTGCGAAGGGGCGCTGCTAGTGGTGGATGCCTCCCAGGGGGTAGAGGCCCAAACCCTAGCCAATGTTTATCTGGCCTTGGAAAACAACCTGGAAATCATCCCGGTGCTGAACAAAATTGACCTGCCCGGTGCCGATCCAGAACGCATCAAAGCCGAAATTGAAGAGATCATCGGCCTCGATTGCAGTGGGGCGATCCTGGCCTCCGCCAAGGAGGGAATCGGCATTGATGAGATTTTGGAGTCCATCGTTTACCTCGTACCGCCGCCCCAAGACACCGTGGAAGAACCCCTACGGGCGCTAATCTTCGACAGCTACTACGACCCCTATCGCGGCGTCATCGTCTACTTCCGGGTGATGGACGGCACCATTCGCCACAAGGACAAAGTGCGGCTGATGGCCTCCGGCAAGGAGTACGAAGTTGATGAACTAGGCGTGTTGGCCCCCGGTCAAGTCAAGGTCGATCAACTCCATGCCGGGGAAGTGGGGTATTTCGCCGCCTCGATTAAAGCCGTGGAAGATGCCCGCGTGGGCGACACCATCACCCTGGTGCAAAACCCCGCCACCGAAGCCCTGCCCGGTTATGCCGAGGCTAAACCTATGGTGTTCTGCGGCCTCTTTCCCACGGCATCGGATCAGTTTGAGGAACTGCGGGAAGCCCTAGAAAAACTACGTCTCAGCGATGCGGCCTTGCAATACGAACCCGAAACCTCCAGCGCCATGGGGTTTGGCTTCCGCTGCGGCTTCTTGGGCCTGTTGCACATGGAAATTGTGCAGGAACGCCTAGAGCGGGAATACAACCTAGATCTCATCACCACCGCCCCCTCGGTAATTTACCGAGTCACCACCATCCAGGGCGAAGTGCTCGAAATTGACAACCCCAGCACCCTGCCCGACCCCCAGGCCCGCGAAAAAATCGAAGAACCCTACGTCCAGCTCGACATGATTACCCCCGAAGAGTACGTGGGGACGCTGATGGAACTGTGCCAAGGCCGCCGGGGCGAATTCAAAGACATGAAATACCTAGCCCAGGGCCGCACCACCCTGATCTATGAGGTGCCCCTGGCTGAGGTGGTAACGGACTTCTTCGACCAAATGAAATCCCGCACCAAGGGCTACGCCAGCATGGAGTACCACCTAATTGGCTACCGCGAAAACCATCTGGTGCGATTGGATATTCTGATCAACGGCGACCAGGTGGATTCCCTCGCCTCCATCGTCCACCGCGACAAGGCTTACTACGTGGGCAAAGCCCTGGTGGAAAAACTCAAGGAACTGATCCCCCGCCACCAGTTCAAAATTCCCATCCAGGCCGCCATTGGTAGCCGAGTGGTGGCCAGCGAAAGCATCCCAGCCCTGCGCAAGGACGTACTCGCCAAGTGCTACGGGGGCGATATTTCCCGCAAGAAGAAACTACTGCAAAAGCAAGCCAAGGGTAAAAAACGCCTCAAAGCCATCGGCACCGTGGATGTACCCCAGGAAGCCTTCATGGCCGTCCTCAAGCTCTCCTAATCACGGTAGAAACATGGGGGCAAGGTCGATACATCCCAATCCCTTGCCCCATATTTCAACCTGTCAACCGATAGATGCAAGAGAACTCCGCCTGTTTAGGGGCATGGGGCCAGCCGATTCGCCGCCACCCAGCCAACGGGCTGGTTAGACAGCCTCCCACCATCCGCTCGATAGACCTGCACAATTTTGTCATTGCCGACCTGTCGCACAATGCCAGTTAGGTGAACATAGGTTCCGCCAGTCAATGCACCGATTTGAGTGCCGGGTGCCCTCTCTAGGTCTGAGGTGGAATAGACCAACACCTCCGCCGCGTTAACGCGCCGACAACTGCCTACCTCGCCTTGGTACTCACGAAGATCGTCATGGGATGGAGGGGCGGTCAATTGTGCAAAAGCCCCAACCATGGGACTTAGAACAACTAAACTCACAACCCCAGCCAACCCTCTTTTAAGCCAAGGATCAGATTGGAACCGTGTAGATGTAGACCGAGTAAATGCAGCCATAAAAACCGTTCCTTTTCAAGAATTACGCGACAAACAACGCATCATTTTTTTGCAAGACCGACCAAGAATCTTGCGAAGTAGATGGTTGGAATCGACCATAGGAACGCACGGAACCATACAATAGTCGCTACGCAAGGTTCGGCAGCGCTGACCAGATGTAGCGGGTATGATTGCCGATACTAAAACCGATGAGACGCCTTCCTTGAGACAGGAATGGATAGATGTCTGCCTCAGGGAGATCGGCGAAAAGACCTGTGACGAGAGGAGTGAATCTAAGTGTCATTCCTCTGTGAGCTAATTGCCAGTTAGCGACCACAATGTCAACATTGCCACTTTGATACGGTTTACAACTACCATTATTATCAATACCCTTCAAATTAGCATAAGAATATTACGAAAAGGACATCAAAAAGTCCTTAAGAGAATCTGAACTTCACCACTTAACAGCCTCGTCGATAATGCCTAAGCCGACTGACTCCACCGATTCTTTGGCCCCTTCAAGCCACCAGACATCGCCCTCTCAGGTGGTAGCAGACTCCCGAAAAACAAATAGTTCAAGAGTACCAAAAAGATCTAGCCCTCCTAGATTTTGGGAGCGAATGCGATCACGGCGAACTAAAACCGTGGCTGGGTGGCTGGGTCTTGTGGTGCTGGCGTCGGGAATTGTGGGTGGATCTTGGCTACTGGAAAATCTGCGGTCTAAAACAGAGCAACGGCTGGCGGATCGACTGCAACGACCTGTGGAGTTGGCTGGGGTGCGACGCATTTCCCAGCGTGGGTTGCATTGGGGCCAGGTTCATCTTCCTCCCACGGATCGCGATCCCTCTTCGGTGGTCATTGACGGAATCATTTTGGGTATTGATGGCCAAGCCGGACGGCGGGGGCAATGGCCCCAGGTGACAGTCACGCTGGTGCGGCCCCAAGTGGCGGTGGTGCAGCGGCAGGATGGGGCATGGCCAACCCTATCTCGGCAAGGATGGGCTGAATGGACGGTGCAGAACAGAGGGGAAACGTCAAGTCTCGCCCAGCGGGTATCGTCCCTGCGCGTAGAGGATGGTCGCCTGACCGTAAGCAGCCAGATGCCCGATATGGCCCATCCGCCCTTGGTGTTTGAGGGACTTAACGGTGCGGTACAGGCGGGGGAGTTTGGGGGAAATCAGCCCTTGGCTGTGGATCTGTCGGGACAGCATGGCCCTGGTTATGTTGAACTGTCTGGCGGTGTTCATCCCGCTGATGGCCGGGGGCATCGGCGGCTGTCCCTGACGGCTAGGGGGGCAAATTTGCCGATGACGGGCACCAACTGGCTCCTGCCTGCCCCCTTCACCCTGAAAACGGGGGTGCTGAACGGTAATCTAGCCGTTACCCTGCCACTAACGGTGCAAAACCAGCCGGATATGAAGCATTTGGAAGTGCAGGGGATGGTGATTGCCCAGGCGGGCCAGGGGCAACTGGGGCAGGTGGCCGAACCGCTGAACTGGCGTAGCACCCTCTGGTTTCAGGGGCAGCAAGTCACCCTCCACGATACTAAGCTGCAACTGGGGGAGTTGTCCCTCTCGGTGGATGGGACGGCGGGAGTGGCCACGGGCTACGACTTAGTGGCACAGGTGCCGACTATCGACAGTGCCGCCCTAGAACAGTTGATCGGCCAACCGCTGCCCCTGGCTCCGGGCCAAACCTTTGAGGGTGCCCTGCGCCTAACGGGGCCATGGCAAGACCCAGCCCTCGAACTGTGGACGACGGGCGACCCTCCAGCGGGATCCTTGGCCCTGCCCCTGGATCCAAACTTCATCGCAACGGCAGTGGGTATGGCCATGCAGGGGCTGCCCCTGCGGCGGCGGATTTCCTTAATTGAGGGGGCTAGCTACAACTTTCGCGGCAATGGGGCTTGGTTTACCCTGCGGGATGGTACCGTGGTTCCGCCCCTGTCGGAGTCGGCCTACAACAGGGCTAGGGCTAGGTTTGCCACGACCCTTTCCCCAGGGCTGGATCGCAAGTTTTTCTGGTTTTTGCAGACGGGGCCGTATGTCACTGCCATTGCAGCGGATTTGGAAAAGGGAAAGCTGGAAGACTTTCGACGGGGGCAACGCTTTGACACCGACCGCTTCTTTTTAGACTATTTCCTGCCCATCTATATTGAGTCCAGTCGAGCGGCAGGGCTAGATCCGGGCGAGGCCCTGTGGATGCTGGATCACTCCCTGCGTACCCTCCATGACCCGCTACTGCGCACTCCCCAGGCCACCCCCATCACCAGCGGGGCAGGTACTGTGGGGTCGTTCTGGCAAGACGAACAGGATTTGTCTATGAAGCAAATGGTGTTGCGGCCCTTCTTTGCCCAAACAGGGCCATTGGGGCAATGGCTGCGGTTTGGGGTGGTGAAACATTTGGAGCAAAGTACACAGTTAGACAGCCGTCGCTTGGCCAGTACACCGGAAGTGCTCTCAAAATTGCCCAACGTTACCTACGGAGCCGAAGAAGGGGCCATTGCCCTCGCCCTCGGCATTGTGCAGTTTCCCAGCCAGGGCATCTATAGCCCGGAGGTGCGCACCCTGGCGGAACGCATCGTTGACAATGAACGCCAAAAGCAGACCCTCCGCACCGCCCTCACCGATCAGCTTCGCGCCTTAGCTACCCAGCACCCTCGCCCCCTCGCCCTGGCTCTGGCCGAAGGCATCGCCACCGGAGATTTGGGTCTTGGCGAAACCCTAACGCCCTCGGCAGCAGCCCACCTGAATGGCGGCAATATTTTATCGGTGTTGGTGTCACGCAGTGAAAAGGCGGGCTACTCTCTACCAGCCGCCTATACCAATGCCCGCGCCCTGCTGAAGGAATGGTTGCGGGGGGAAGGCCAAACCACGCCCGCCGATTCCCTGGTGTTTGCCCTCCTGCGCGACTACGGCCTCAGTCCAGCCTTTTGGGACTGGCTGGGTCAGCAACTTCCGCCTCTGGCACCCCAAGCCGAGGACGCCCTGGCCCTTGTCCAGGATTACCACCAAGCAGCCACCGCCGGAGCCGTCCTCCAGGAGGCGCTCTATGCCGCCATGGTGCAGAGCGACGAGGACATCAGTGTTAGCGCTACTATCAAGCAGGCGATTGGCTTCCAAGCTCAACTGGCCGACATTTTAGACCAAGCCCTGGCCCCCGCCGACCCCTACGATCCGCGCTACATCGCCTTTCGTCGCAGTTTAGCTATTTACCTCCGGGAAGCTCCCGATATTTCCGTCTATGGGGGGGCTCCCGCCACCCTCCGCGCCTATGCCCAGGAAACTCTGAATGTGCAGGAACTCCTAGCCGTTGATGTCGCTGCCGCCCCCCGTGCCCAAGCCCTGGCGGCGATCTATGCCGAAGCCCGCGCCCATCGACTGATTGACGAATGGGACGTGCCCGGTTTTCAGCGGTTGATGCTGACAGGGGCGATGCTGGCGGCGGGGGTGAACCGCGATGATCTGCCCTCGGCCCTGCGTTCGGTGGGCTTTCCCAGTGCCGAGTTTAGGCACCATTTGCTGTTTGCCGTTGGCGTGGAGGGTATTGCCGTGGAGGCCACTCGCCTAGGGGTGCAGGCCCACGACTACCGAGTGCCCTTCCAGCCTGTCCCCCTTCCCGGCTACCTCGCCCCTTCCTTTCATGGGCCAGACGCCCTCGCTTGCCCCAGCCAACCCACCCTCGCCGCCATTGCCCTTGGCCCCAGCAGTCAGTTCATCTGGCACGAACCCAGCCAACGGGTCTGGCTCCAGCGGGCAGAGGTCTCCTGCTACCTCTCCGCTGACTGGGGTGGTCTCACCTTTCCGGCCCTGTTGGAAACCGTGCCCATCGATCATTCCCCAGCGGGCCGCGACCGATTGCAACACAAACTGGAAGAAGCCCAACGCCTAGAGGCAGGCTTATTTTAGATCCTAGGGGTTATCCCACGGGAACGTACCACTGCACATCCAGGGGATGGGCGATGATGTCGGGAATTTCCCGCATTAGTTCCTCTAGGTAGGCGGATCGGTAGTAGGTTTGGAAGGCTATCTCGTCTTGCCATTCACCAATGGCCGTGAACTCGGCAGGATTGGCGTGGCCCTGCCAGAGGTCGTAGCGCAAACACCCAGGCTCTTGACGAGCCAGTTCCGCTACCTCAAGCATTAGGGCTTTGAGGGCAGATTCCTGGCCGTCCTTCGCCATGACTGTGGTAATGGTGCGTACACCGATCATCGTGGTTGTCCTTAGTATTGCTGGGTCATCGTCATTATGGAGGGTGGCTAGAAAAATAGAACATGGTGGTGTCTTGGTCATGCCTGGGCAACTCTTGCCAGTGCCCTTCTCCAAAACCCAATCCCATGCCCTATTGCCACCGCCCGATCTGCCCCTATACTGAAGGCTAGCCGGGGGCTTTCCCTGCATCGATCCCCATGGTCAAGCTGCTGCGTTCTGGTGATTGCTGCCCATGCTCAGTCGAGTTGCCGATTCCATCTACTGGATGAACCGCTACGTGGAGCGGGCGGAAAATGTGGCCCGTTTCGTGGATGTGAACCTAAATTTGCTGTTGGATGCCCCCGTCGGTATGGAGCAGCAGTGGGAGCCGATTGTGATTACCACGGGGGATCAGGAGTTCTTTCGGCAGCGCTACGGTGAGGCTACGGCGGAGAATATCCTCAAATTTCTTACCTTTGATCGGGAATATCCCAACTCGATTATTTCCTGTTTGCGGTCGGCGCGAGAAAATGCTCGCTCGGTGCGGGAGGTGATTTCTTCGGAAATGTGGGAGCAGGTGAACGACTTTTACCTGATGGTGACGGAAGCCGCCGATGGGGGGCTGATCTCAGAACTGCACCACTTTTTTCCGCAGGTGAAAATGGCCAGCCACCTGTTTGCCGGGGTGATGGAGGCCACCATGGCCCACACCGAAGGTTGGCACTTTGGTCAGTTGGGGCGATTGCTAGAGCGGGCCGACAAAACCGGGCGCATCCTCGATGTGAAGTATTACATTCTGCTGCCCGCCGTCACCGATGTGGGGTCTTCCCTCGATGACCTGCAATGGATTGCCCTGCTCAAGTCCGCTAGCGCCTACGAAATGTATCGCAAGCGCCAGTATCGCATTACCCCCCGTGGGGTGACGGAATTTCTGATTTTGAACCGCGAATTTCCCCGATCCATCCTGTTTTGTCTGCTCCAGGCCGAGCGGTCGCTCCACGAAATTTCGGGCACCCCCCCCGGCACTTGGCGCACCGATAGCGACCGTGCCCTAGGTCGGCTGCGTTCAGAGCTGGACTATCTCACCATCGACGAAATTACTCAACAGGGTCTCCACGAATTCTTGGATAACCTGGAAGTGCGCCTCAATGAGGTAGGCGAGAAAATTTTTGCTGACTTCTTCGCCCTCTAGCGGTTCTCATGCCAGCGAAGTACAGGCAAGGGGCTTAAGCCCCTTGTTATCAGGCTGTTGAGCTTATTGAGGCGTACCTCGTCCACTAGGAAACTGCTATAGGGCGTGTCATCAAATAAGCCAGAGGTCTCCTCGTCCGCTGATACCGTGGGTAAGCCAGCCGGATTTAGGATAAGAGATCCCAGATCCAACGGCGGGTCGTCTGGCTCAAGGTGGATCATCTTCAACTATCAGGTCAAAAATGTCAGTTCAAAAATAACGGCAAAAAAGTGATCCGTTTTTTGAAACCTTCGGTACAATCTAACCGCATTGCCAATCAAGATTCTGGGGAGGACGATTTCATTTCACCGTTCGCTTAAATTTCTAGGCAAACCCTAGGAAACGAGTTAGGGAAACAAATCGGGTTTCACATTAGTCAAAAAAGTTGCGGTCGTCGTCTAGGCAGGCGTCCCAACTGGCTGAGAGCGCATCGGCCACCATGGCTTCCAGGGCGGCGGTGTTGACGGTGCGGGTCATATGATCCTTCATGGGGTCGGACAAGGGCACTAGGCGCAGCCGTCGGTTGTCCTGAACAAGGTCAAAATGGCTTTGATCGCCGTTGGTTTTCCCCATTTCGAGGTAGTCAAAGCTGTGAACGTTGATGTAGAGCGTATGGTTGGCGACGAGCGTGGCCTGCTGGGGATCGGCAAAGACTTCCATGATCAGCCCTTGGTCAGCGGAGAGGACAAGGCCATCTTCCAGGTGGCTATAGCTGACTTGGCCAAGATCTTGCAGCAACCTAAGCATATCCGCCTTATTCACAACCATGCCCGTGTCTACTAGACAGGGTGCGAGGGTGCCTAGGTCTCTAACACGCTCGTGATTCATAGATTTTTAACCACGCTACGGCAATCCGTGGAGCAGGTCGAGTAATGGTTGCTCCCGACGCTCTACATCCACGATACTCGATATTCCTAGGAATGATCTGTCCTGATCAGTTCTAATCTGGCGTTTCCTGGAGCCAGGAAGCGGTAATCTGGGGCTAAAGCCGCATCCCAGGCGAATTCTGGTAGACGATCCGCACGGCCATCGTGGTACTGAAATATTTCGTCATACCAGGGCGGGGGATCGCGGATCGGGTGCCCTGGTTTGGGTGGTTGGGGATCCTTGGCCACCCGGTTGTAGATCATCCCGTTATTAGGTCACCCCGTCCTATTGGAGTGTTGCCCTTGTCGCCTTGGTTTTGCTCAATGGCCACGGCCCTAGCCCGTCTGTGGGCACAGTTGGGCGGGGCGATTTTGTTCTACACCATCTTGCCCCTGCCTCGTGGGTGGGTGCCGCAGTTTGAGGGCATTGCGGCGTTGGCTCCGTGGGTCGGCGTGGGGTTGGGCGTGGGGCTGGCTGGGGTGGACTGGGCTCTAGAGACATTGGGTTTGACGGCCTTGTTCCGCAGTGCCCTGGTGGTGGGGCTGTGGCTGGGGCTGACGGGGGGACTGCACTTGGATGGCGCGATGGATACCGCCGATGGTCTCGCGGTGCAGGATCGTGATCGGCGACTGGCGGTGATGGCCGATAGCCACAGTGGAGCCTTTGGGGTGATGGTGGCCATCGCCATTCTGGGGCTCAAAACCCTGGCCCTGGCGGAGTTAACGGTGGGGCGTCCGGGGGGGATTCTCCTCGCGGCCCTGTGGGGACGGTGGGGCCAGGTGGTGGCCATCGCCCGCTATCCCTACCTCAAGGCCACCGGAAAGGGAGCCTTCCATAAGCCTCACCTACGGCTACCCTGGGCGTTGCTAGGTGGGCTGGGGGCAAGTCTGCTGACGGGGGCGCTGTGGGGTTGGCTCTGGCCTGATCAGATGGCCTTGGCGTTGGGGGTCTGGGGTGGGGGGTTGGCGTTGGCCATCCTGGTGGGGGCTTGGTTCCAGCGTCGATTGGGGGGCCACACCGGAGATACCTACGGAGCCACGGTGGAATGGACGGAGGTGCTGGTGCTGATCTGGGCGGCGGTGTTAGCGAAACTCCTTTAAGAGCGGTGGAGAATGCGATTAAACCAAGCTTCAAAGCGATCCCCTAGGGCGGGGAGGGAGTATTCGGCCTCGGCCTGACGGCGACAGGCGGATCGATCCAGGTCATCGATGCGCTGGATGGCGGCGGCGAGGGCGGCAACATCGTCGGGGGGAACGAGCCAGCCCGTGGATCCTGGCTGCACAATTTCGGCGGGGCCACCCCGGTCATAGGTGATCACAGGCACCCTGCAGGCTAGCGCCTCAATGGCCACGTTGCCAAAGGCTTCTACCCAGCGGTGAGTCATCACGAGGGCGCGGCACTGGCCTAGGACGGTCTGAAGATCGTGGGTGGACAAAAAGCCAAGATAGCTGGCTTCGGCCTGGGGAAACCGCTGACATAGGTGCTGCCAATAGGCTTCGTCCTCTAGCTTGCCCAGAATCTTGAGGGGAACCTGGGCAATCTCCGCCGCCGCCAGGGCATCCTCCAGCCCCTTTTCTGGCGAAATGCGCCCTGACCAAGCCAGCGCCTCGCCAGGGGTGGGACAAAACTGGTAGCGATCTAGGTTGATGGCACTGCTGAGTAACGTAAAGGCATCGCCACAGCCAAAGGTCTCTACCTGGGCGCGGGTGGAGGCTCCTAGGCGACCCGGAAACCGATCTGCCACCTGCTGTACTGCGTCATCTAGAGCGTCACTGAGGGAACCCATGGTGACGAAGTGGGCCACGGGGGTCTTAAAAAAAGAGGTGAGGTAAAAGGGCAGCCAATCGTAGGCAAAATTGACGATTAAATCAAACTGGCCCTGGTGTTGTCGTCCATAGTCCCACATATTTCCCAACACGCTGTTCGGCGGGAGAACCATGGGATCACTCCGGTCGCGGGTGTGGGCGGTGGGCTGGGGTTGGCCTGGGATACCGACCACGGGCACATCGGCCAAGACCGACCCCGCTGGGGCCACCACCGTTACCCCATGGCCGCGCCGCCGTAGTTCCTGGCTGAGGTTTAAGAGCCTGAGTTCTACCCCACCCCCCAAGCCCGAACCTAATGGCCCCACGGGGGTAGACATCAACAACAAACGTAGCCGAGACCGAGACATTGCCTCTTCCTTCCCATGAACACAGCCTGAGAAAACGATACCCGACAAACCGCCCCAAGGGTGGCATAGAAAGAGGCGATACCCCAAGGAACTGACCTAGGAACTCCCATAGCTTTCATCTCAGGCTCTCACGGGTGCAGGGAATCTTTTGGGTAAGGTCTTTCTGCTGCGGAGGGGCCCAAGGAGGGGGGGATAGCACGATCCCACTGCCCTAAGGCCCACTGAGCGGTGGACTGCACCTCCGGGTCGGGATCCTGGGTCGCGTGGATCAACAGGGGGCGAACCTGCCCTAGCGCATCGTGGAGTCGGCTGAGATCACGGATGGCATTTTTTCGCACCTCTGGGCTGCTGTCTTGCAGACCGAGCACCCAGGCTCGCTGGATGGGCTGAAGGCTGCGGTTCCCAATTTCTGCTAGGGCAGCAAAAATGAGGCTCTTTTCCTGGGAATCTGCCACCATGAGGCCGTTCACTAGGGGCTGAATGGCGGTGGAATTGCCCCGCTGGCCCAGTTCCCAGATCGCCCGTCGGCGCACGGCGGCATCGGTGCTACTCAGTTCGCCCACTAGGGTGCTGACGATGTTAACCGGGGATAAACGAGCCACTTCGGGCTGGGAGGCTGAGAGATTACCCGCTGCCCGCTGGGACACCGCCAGGGATAAGGAGTCGGTCGGTCGGTCGGCCAAACCCCCCGAATTTGCCCCATGGAAGTCCTCTGGGGCAACCTGGTCTAAATTGGTCTGGTCTGGGGATGGATAATCTGAAGCTAAATCTAGGATGGCCTCTAACGCCGAGTCGTGGGCTACATGGTCATTCTCAGCCCTCCCTCCGCCATAAACATCTCCATCAACAGGGGCGAGAACCGTGCCGGAAACCGCTGGCTCCGGGATCTCTTGACCTGCTGAAGTACCACGGCCTAGGCGCTTTATACCCCACCCGATCCCGACTAGGGCGATTCCCGCCAAGGGCAAGGCCAAGAACCGACGGAATCGTCGTCTAGGGCTGGTCTCCGTATCGGTGGCGGGATCGGTGGCGTCCGGCGTGGGGGATGGGGCGGGTGGAGTTTCACCGGATGGATCAGCGGGGGGTGGGGTTACCGCCGATGGTTGGACAGGGGCACTGGAGGTAATCAGCGCGGGTACCTCCGTCTGGGTGGGGGTGGGGGTGGCGGCAGACAACAACTTGGGCGTACTCATGCGCTCCCAGGTGTTGTTATCGAGCCAGCCTGTCATCGTCAGCCCCGCACTGGCTTGAAAGGCCTTCACGGCCTCCTGGGTGGCGGTGTTGTAATTCCCGTCTATGGGGCCAGAGTAAAACCCGAGCTGCGTGAGCTGCTGTTGTAGAAGGTTCACCCCCGGAGAATTGGCCCCTGGCCCTAGGAGCACCGGGTTAGAAGGGGGGATCACGGGGGTGGGGGCCTCCGCTTGGGCGGTTTGGATCAAAACCCTACCCTGACCCCAGGCCGCATCTATGGCCGTGCCCCCGAATACCACCGCAGGCCCCATCCCAAGGGAGAACAGGCCCTTAATCCAGCGAATTTTGATGGCCTTTGCCCTGCCCATATTCAACAGCGATTAGGGGAACGTCGTACTGAGGAAGATGCCCCAAGGAACTAGATGACCCTAAGTTAACCCACGACTGGGATAGTTGAGCCATTGTGGCCCCATTGCTGTGCAACTGAGTTGGCTGCTGTGCCGCTTTTTGAACAAGCCCCTAATCCGATCCAGCGGTGCCGGTCGGACTCGCTTCCCAGGCCAAGAGCCACTGCCGAAGACGCTGGGTGAGGGATTCGCGGCGGTTAATCAAATAGATGCTGACCAGGGTAAAGCTTACCCCCAGCCATTGTAACAAGGAGAGCGTTTCCCCCAAGAACAGATTGCCAAAACATAGGGCAAACACGGGGGTTAAAAAGGTGAGGGCACTGAGGCTGGTGAGGTTGCCCTTGGAGGCCAGAAAAAAGAAAATACCGTAGGCGATGGCGCTGCCGAAGAGGGTGGAATAGGCGATAGCGGCCCAGTCCATTCCGGTGAGCCCCTGCCAAGACTGGGTTTCGGTGAAGGCGGAAAGACCAAAGAGGGGAATGCCCCCCAGCACCATGTGCCAGCCCGTAGCCACCACCGCATCGGCATGGCGACAGATGTAGCGAATTAAAATTGTGCCCGTGGCCATGGAGAGGGCCGCTAGCAGCATCAGCCATTCTCCCCCTTGCAGCAGAGTATCTAGGGCCGTGCCCGCCGTCAGCCAGTCGGTATTGCCATGGACGAGGGCGAAAATCCATTCATCGGGCAGACCCAGTAAGCTAATACCCGCAATGCCCCACAGCAGGCCAATCCAACCCAGGGCACCGATGTGTTCGCCAAACAGCCCCCGCGCCATCACCGCCACCGCCAGGGGTTGAGAGTCGATCATCACCGACCCCAGCCCCGCCCCGGTGCGCTGCAACCCCGACGCCAGAAAGCCCTGGAACAGGGTGCCATCCACCAGGGCAAATAGGGCAATCCACAGCCAAGCCTTGCCGCTCAGCCGTTGGGGACGCCCCAGCCACAAACTGACCAGCAACACTAGCAGCCCCGCTGGCACCATGCGCATTCCGGCCATGAAGAAGGGCGTGGTATGGGGCATGGCTCCCTTCATCGCCACCATGGCGGTGCCCCACAGAAAGAAGGGGGCAATCAACAGGATCGGATGGCGGGGGGCGGGCTGAGCGGAGGGGGAGGAGTCCATGGGCAAATCAGGCGAATCTTTTAGAGTGGGGACAAATGGCGCTGGACAACTGGTTACAAACTATGGGTTACAAACTATGTAGAATTGTGTCCAAGTGTCTGGAGCAAAGCTTAACGCAGTTCTGCGGTGGATGCCGTAACCCGCTCCTAGCCTTTCAGAGCGTCGCCCAGGGGATTGTTAAGTTAGCTACAATACATCGTAGTCTTTTGACCTTCCGGCTCGTAATTCCGACCTTCCGGACTGGGTTCAGTCCCTCCATCCCTTCCTTCTACACTGCTATGATTTGGCCGATTCCTCCCCGTTCCCGCAAGTCCATTGCCCGCCTGGAAGTTAACGGCGCGATTGGTGCCGCTACCCGTAAGCGGGCGCTCGAAGCCCTAAAAATGGTTGAGGAGCGTAAGTTTCCGGCCCTGCTACTGCGTATCGATAGTCCGGGCGGCACCGTGGGCGACTCCCAGGAAATCTACACCGCCCTGCGCCGTTTACAGGAAAAGGTCAAAATCGTCGCCAGCTTTGGCAATATCTCTGCCTCTGGGGGCGTCTACATCGGCATGGGAGCCAATCACATCATGGCCAATCCCGGTACCATCACGGGCAGCATTGGGGTGATTTTGCGCGGCAACAACCTAGAACGCCTGCTGGAACGGATAGGGGTGTCGTTTAAGGTGATCAAGTCGGGGCCGTATAAAGACATTCTGGCCTTCGACCGAGAACTCACGGACGAGGAAAAAAACATCCTGCAAGATCTGATCGACGTGAGCTATGGCCAGTTTGTGAAAACCGTCGCCGAAGCCCGCCGCCTCAGCGAAGAGACCGTGCGTAACTTTGCCGATGGCCGAATTTTTACCGGGGAACAAGCCCTCGCCTTGGGGGTGGTAGACCGCCTAGGCAGCGAAGAAGAGGCCCGCCGCTGGACAGCCGAACTGGTGGGCCTCGACCCCGACAAGGCCGAATGCATCACCCTCGGCGAGAAAAAGGGAGGTCTGCGAAGGTTTTTCCCTGGCAGCAGCGAAGGCCAAGCCCTGAAAATTCCCCCCGCCCTAGCTGCCGCCGGAATTGCCCCCAGCACCCTCAGCGCCACCCTCGACTGGATCGCCTTTGAGCAGTCCACCAACGGCCTACCCCTGTGGCTCTACCGCCCCTAGCCTAAGTGAGGACGCCCCTTGGTAGGATGGGGAACAGAAAGATTCGCTAATATGAGCGCTGGGCCTGCACCAACTCCATCCCTTAGGGTGGGTGGGGCGCAGCCCCATCGGCGCAATCAGCGCAATCAGCGACTTTAATAAACTGACATTGACTTTACTTTGACATCCTGGAGGATAGGGCGTGGACTGGCGAACCTGGGCAATTCGGGGAGCGGTGACCGTAACAGAGAACACCGAAGCAGCCATGGCAGAGGCGGTAACGGAGCTTCTGGATGTCCTGGAAACCCGCAACCAGCTTGATCCCTCTTGCATCATCAGCGCCACCTTTTCCGTCACGCGAGACCTCGACGCCATCTTCCCCGCCGCCGTGGCCCGTCGCCGTCCGGGCTGGGATAGTGTGGCCCTCCTAGATGTTCAACATATGTATGTCGAAGGCAGCTTGCCCTACTGCATTCGGGTGCTGCTCCATGTGCAGTTGCCCATCGTTCACCCCGCCATCACCCACGCCTACCTACGCGGAGCCGAAAGCCTTCGTCCCGACCTCAGCCTCACCTCTACCTCAGCCTAGGCCAGGTAACCCAAAGGGCTGAGCCGTTGGCTTTTGGTCGTTCGATCTGAACTAATTTTAGCCAGGGCCATCGCCCGGGTTAGCCCTGCGGCAACGGGCCTAATGGGTACTTGGCAAGGGTTCTCAGGTTGTATACAAAACTTTGAACGGCCCAAATCTCGTGGATTTTCCGTAATTTCCGTCATCATTGCTTAACACGAGTTGGTAAAGTCCCGATCTACGATGGATAGGGGAAAACGGTGTCTTTAGGCACAGTTATTTTTGAGAGACACACGAGAGGTTGACGGCTAACCATTGAACCTACCAGGCAGAACCCGCCAACTGTGGCGCTGCCGGGGCCAAGCCTTTGGGGGATTCCCCTGTCGTCTTTTGGGTCTGGATGCGCTGCGATGGGTCGCCGATTGCCGGGGAATCGTTCAATGCCGGGTTGCCGACTTCACCACGCACTACTTCAGAGGTCGAAGGATGGGAATTGCCAGCACAAATCCAACCACCGGAGCCACCATTCAAGTTTTCGATGAAATTAGCGATGTTGACCTGGATTCCAAACTCGTCCAGGCGGCAGAAACATTTTTGACCTATCGCCACACCCCTTTCAGCCAGCGGGCCGAATGGATGCGGGGGGCGGCGACGGTTTTGGAGACGAACAAACAAGCCTACGCCAAGCTGATGACCCTGGAAATGGGCAAGCCCCTAGCGGCAGCGGTGGCCGAGGTGGAAAAAAGCGCCTGGGTCTGTCGGTTCTACGCTGATCACGCAGAAGCCTTTTTGGCCGATGTGCCCGCTAGTACTGACGCCAGCCGCAGTTTGGTACGCTACCAGCCCTTGGGGGCGATTCTGGCGGTGATGCCCTGGAATTTCCCCTTTTGGCAGGTGTTTCGCTTTGCGGCTCCGGCACTGATGGCGGGGAATGTGGGGCTGCTGAAGCACGCTTCCAATGTGCCCCAGTGCGCCTTGGCCATTGAGGAGGTGTTTCAAAAGGCGGGCTTTCCGACGGGGGCGTTCCAAACTCTGCTGATGGGAGCCTCCCGCATTGAAAAACTGGTGGCTGACGACCGCATCAAAGCGGCGGCATTGACCGGGAGCGAACCCGCTGGAGCCAGTTTGGCGTCGGCCTGTGGGCGGCAAATCAAAAAGACCGTGCTGGAACTGGGGGGCACCGATCCCTTTGTGGTGATGCCCAGCGCCAATTTAGACGAAGCCATTGCCGCCGCCGCCACCGCCCGGATGTTGAACAATGGCCAGTCCTGCATTGCCGCCAAACGGTTCCTCGTCCATGAAGCCATTGCTGACGCCTTTGAAGCGGGTCTGCGGGACAAGTTCGCGGCGTTGACCGTGGGCGACCCCATGGCCGAGGGCATCACCGTGGGGCCATTGGCGACCCCCTCCATTTGCGAGGAACTGGAGCAGCAGGTGAAGGCTTGCCTAGACCAGGGGGCAACGGCGCTGATCGGCGGCAATGTAGCGGCCTTGAAAGCCACCCTACCCGCCGAATTCCAAGGCGGCAACTGGTTCCCGCCCACGATTTTGACCCACATTCCCTCCGGCACTCCGGCAGATCAGGAGGAATTCTTTGGCCCCGTGGCCTTGGTGTTCCGGGTGTCCAGCTTGGACGAGGCCATCCAAATCGCCAACTCTACTCCTTTGGGGCTGGGAGCCAGCGGCTGGAGCCAAGATCCTACCGAACAGGAGCGCCTGATCAACGAGCTAGAGGCGGGGGCGGTGTTCATCAACAGCTTTGTCAAATCCGACCCGCGTTTGCCCTTTGGCGGCATCAAACGATCCGGCTATGGGCGCGAACTGGGCCGCGAGGGCATCCTGGAGTTTGTCAATACGAAAACCGTTTGGGTGAAGTGATGGCTGATCCCCCCTAGCCCCCCTTAAGAAGCAGGGTGGTTTCATACCAGCAAAGAAAAATGAGGATGGGTTGAGATGTTATTCGGATCCTCAACCCATGGCCCTCATAGAACAATTAAAACAAATTCCAGATCATCGCCATCTCCGGGGACGGCGTCATCCGTTGTGGATGCTCCTGATGGTGAGTGTGGTGGGCTTCTTGTGCGGCTATCGGGGCTATCGTCCCCTGGCAGACTTTGCGGCGTTGTATGCCGATGACCTGCGAGAACGTCTCGGGTTAGCGGAGGCCCAACCGATGCCGTCCTACTCTACGTTTCGCCGAACGTCGTTGGCCGTAGATTCCCACGGGTGGGTGGAGGCGTTCAATGCCTGGGCTA
>NZ_JACJRS010000069.1 GCF_014697375.1 Phormidium sp. FACHB-1136 | reverse complement strand
TGCTTCTGAAGCTCTTGCTTTTCCTCTGACGTTAGATAGTTTCTGACTCCCATGGCTTATTCCAGAATTTTAATGTATTATACGCAGTTTAGATGACTAACAGCTTATTTATCTTGAGCGGTTTTTGCAATGGCAATATACAAGTGCTGACCATTCGGGGGTGTATCCAGCAAAAAGGCATCCCCTAGTTTGATCACAATATCAGCCACTCAACACCTCATCTAGGTAAGCCTCTCGAAGGGCTTCTTGACGAATACTGTTGATTTCATGATCGGTTTTGCCTAAAACCTTCAAAATTCTTTCTACAGGAATTGATGGATACGAAAAATCATAGGATTTTTTCCACTCTGGAAAATTTTGGCCCCACTCTAAACGATGACATGAATCAGACTGGATAAAATTGTAATAAACGTCCTTTAGAATTCCTTCTTCCTCATCGCATAGATTCCCTACCCCTGGATCATCGACTAAATAGATACGTTTATCATCGCAAGGAGCAATGAATTTCTCCCAAGTAGGAGAAATTTCATCCAAAGACTTACCCTGAATTAAGTAGTAAACCGTACTCAGAACAGGGCCACAGTCCGTAGAGATATACTGATCCCCTGTAATGGGTTGATCCATCGTTTGTAGAGCTATCCGATCTGCCATGTAGAGCATCTTTAATAGATCGAAAGAATTTATTGGTTCACCATGCAACTTCAGCAGAAAAGCAGTCGCCTCCACGGTCTTTTCTGGATCAAACCGAAAATGGATTTCCATATCTACCTACATTGAAAAGATGGGCGCTACGTACATCGTACAAACTCACGCTCTGATCATCATCTCTGTGTTACAAAGCCTTAGCGTCGTCCGTCGTAGGGTAGGCATGGCCCACCGTTTCTACTTGGCTATCCCCTAGCCGCGAGTTCTTCTAACGCCGCTACTTCCAAACGCTGCACCGTTTCCGGGGGCAGATTCAGCAGGTTCAGCAGCTTTTGGTACACCACGGCCTCGGTTTGATTGATGGTGTTGGAGCTAATCACCTCGTAGCTCAGCATTAGGGCATCTTCCCGCTGGGCGTCGGTGGTGAGTTGGGGCACCAGGTCTTCCAGAGGAATTTCCTTGGCAAGGAGATCCTTGAGGTCGTCGCGGAGGGTGGCTTGTTCGTCGGGGCTGTGGGCAAATTTGCGGCTGAGGCGATCTAAAATTACCTCCTGCTGCACGTCGGCAAAGTTGTCGTCGGCCCAGGCCATGGTGGCGGCAATCCGCAGCAGCAGCATTTGCTCTGGGCTGAGGTTAGTTTCCTTGCCCAGGTAAACTTCGATTACCTTGGGGTCGTTCTGAATTTCATCCATGGTGCCCTCACACAGCACGGTGCCCTGGTGCAGCACGGTGACCTGGCGGGCAATCTGCCGCACAAATTCCATGTCGTGCTCAATCACCACAATGGAGTGGCTTTCAGCCAGGGACAGGAGCAGGTTTCCAGTCTGCTCAGTTTCTTCATCGGTGAGGCCCGCCACGGGTTCATCCACCAACAGCAAATCGGGGGATTGGGCCACCAACATGCCAATCTCAAGCCACTGTTTTTCCCCGTGGGAGAGCAACGCTGCCGGAATATCCGCCTTGGCGGTGAGGCCAATGGTTTCGAGTAGGCCGCCCACGGTACGCTTTTCGGCGGTGGGGGTTTTCTTAAACAGGGTGGCGAAAACGTTTTTGTCGCGATTGCAGGAAAGCTCCAGATTTTCCCTGGGGCTGAGGTTTAGATAAACCCTAGGCGTTTGGAATTTGCGACCAATCCCCAATCGGGCGATTTCGTGTTCCTTAAATTTCCGCAGGTCTTGCCCCTTAAAGTAGGCCGCGCCTTCGGTGGGTTTGGTTTTGCCCGTAATTACGTCCAAAAAGGTGGTCTTGCCTGCGCCGTTGGGGCCGATGATCACCCGCAGTTCGCCCTCCTCCATGGAAAAGTTGAGGTTATTGAGGGCCTTAAAGCCGTCGAAGCTGACGGTGACATCTTGGATATCGAGGACTTTGGTGCTCATTTTGAGTGGATGAGAATGGGATGGGAATGGGTGCATTGCTGGCGCGAATGCACCCTACTTTTCGGCGTATTCGGGGGTTTCGACGATTGGAGCAGGTTCGCTGCCATCGGTATAGGGGACATCTGTGGGAGCAAGGCCCAGCAAGTTGCTGATGGTGGGGCCAAAGGTGCTGCGGCCCCAGCCGATGATGCCGTCGGGTAGGGCCGTCACCACAATCAAAAACAGCGCCCCCTGGAAGAACAGCCACACATCGGGGAAGCGTTCGCTCAGCAGGCTGCGGGCCATGTTGACCAGCACCGCACCGAGGATGGCTCCGACTAGGGTTGCCCTGCCGCCCACGGCCACCCAAATCACCATTTCAATGGAGAAGGCAATGTCCATCACCTGGGGCGAAATGATGCCGGATTGCACGGTATAGAGTGCGCCAGCAATGCCCGCAATGGCACCGGATACCGCAAACACCAAGACCTTAAAGGCGGTGGGATCGTAGCCGGAAAAACGCACTCGATTTTCGTCGTCGCGGATGGCCACTAACATACGGCCAAAGCGTCCACTGGTGAGCCAGCGGCAGAGGGCATACATGGCTATCAGGGCGACCACCGTGGTGATGTAGAAAAACATCCTCATGCCGTCGGTGCCCACCTGCTGCCCCATAAAGACTGAGGTAGAGGTTTTGAGTCCGTTAGTGCCGTTGATCAGCTTTTGCTGACCGTTGAAAAAGTTGAAAAATACCACCAGGGCGGCTTGGGTCAAAATCGAAAAATAAACCCCCCGAATGCGATTCCGAAAGACCAGATAGCCTAATAATCCTGCCACAATGGCCGGAATGGTAAAAATGGCAATCAGGGTGAACGGAAACGAGTTAAAGGGTTGCCAAAACCAGGGGAGTTCTGTTACGCCATAGAGGCCAAAAAACTCTGGGATGCGGCCTTCCGGCAACGTATTGAGTTCCAAATACATGGCGAAGGCATAGCCACCGAGGGCAAAGAAAATGCCGTGACCTAGGCTGAGTAGCCCCGTAAATCCCCAGATTAAATCAATTCCTAGGGCGACAATGGCCAGGGCCAAAAAACGACCCAGCAAATTGAGCCGAAACCCCGACAGAAAGAGCGGCATGATCACAATCAGGATCAGCGCTATGGCGATCACGACCGCCGCTTCAATCAAAAATTTTCGCTTTTGGCTGGCCTTAACCGCAACACGCGGCTGTGTGGTTGCTTCAGACACCATCACCCTACAACTCCACAGAACGACCCTTCGGCGGGAACAGCCCAGCGGGCCGCACCTGCAAGAAGGCAATAATTAACGCAAATACCATCACCTTGGCCATGCTGGTGGTGGCAAAGAAGGTAAAGAAATCGATGGCGGGTTTGAAAAAATCCGTCGGCGGCAAAATCACGGCCAGGGTGCCCGAACCAATCAGGTAGCTGGTGGTGCCAATTAACAACGCCGCCACAATGCTGCCCACCAGTTTGCCCACGCCGCCTACAACAACGACCATGAAGGCATCCACAATGTAGTTGGCCCCCAGGTTTGGCCCCACGGAACCCAGGAGCGTCACCGCGCACCCAGCAATCCCAGCCAAGCCAGAGCCCAGGGCAAAGGTGAGGGCGTCCACTCGGTCGGTGGGAATGCCCAAACAAGCGCTCATGCCTCGGTTTTGGGTGACGGAGCGAATCCGCAGACCCCAGGCGGTGCCGTTGAGGAACCAGTACACCGCCACCAGGCAGAGAATCGTCAGGGCAATGATGAACAAACGGGCATAGGGAAATTGCAGGGTTGTGCCCAGGGCAACGCCGCCCCGCAGCCAGCTTGGAGGTGTCACATCCACATTACGCGCCCCAAACCAGGGCCGCACAAACTGGGCACCGCCAGCCCCCTGCACCAACACCCAGGTGAGGGCGGCGATGGCCCCAGACAGCCCCAAAAAGAGGGGATTGGCCCAGTCCTGGATCCGATCCCAGTCGGTGTAGCGGGTCAGCACCCAGCGTCCGACGACATACAGCGCCGCAAACACCACGAGCCCAATCACCATGGGCCAGCTCACGCTGCGGATGAATTGGATCATAATCAAGCTGACACCCCAGGTAGCCAAAAGGGTTTCCAGCGGTCGCCCGTAGAGATAGCGAATCACCGTTCGTTCGAGAAATAACCCAATGGCCGCCGCCACTAAAAAGGCCAGGGGCAACGCCGCAAAAATATATATCTCTGGGGCCATGCCGCCCATACTTTTGGCCACGTTCTGCACCACAAAGGTGGTGTAGGCCCCAAACATCATCAACTCCCCGTGGGCGAGGTTAATTACCCCCATGAGGCCAAACACAATGGCCAAACCCAAGGCCACAATCAACAGCACTGCACCAATGCTAATGCCGTTGAACAGGCCACCAATTAAGCCTTCTAGCACTGTACCTACCGCTTCCATAATGCGGATCCGTCACCGTCTTCCCTGGGGAAGTCAATGTCTGACCGCTACAACAGAGCCGATCCTAGGAGGTGTAGCGCCTTTAGAAATGTTCATCAGCAACATTTGTTGCGATTCCCTGACCTAGCCTAGCCGTGGGTAGCCCCTAGGGATCGGTTTGTAGGGCTTGGGGCTGAAGGTAGCCAATCATTTGGTCTATGCCCCGATGAATACGGCGGGTGACGGTCATGGGGCTGACGCCAATCTTGGCGGCAACTTCCTTGCGAGAGAGCCCCTTGAAAAAGACAAAGTCGATGGCGACGCGGGTTTTGCTTTCGAGTTGGCCCATGGCCCGTTGAATCTGCTGCCGATCTTCTTCCAGGGCTTGCATGAAGAGATAATGGGTATCGGGCAGGGTTTCTCCTAGGGTAATGGCCGAATCCATCTGCTGGCAAACGGTGGTATCTAGGCTGAGGGGGAGACGATTTTTGTGGGCCATTTTTACTTCACGCCATTCTTTCAAAGAAACACCGAGGGCCAGGGCAACTTCGCCATCGGAGGGCGCTTGCCCCAGGTCGCGCATCATGTCGGCCTGAAATCGCTGGGCCTCTTTGTGTAGATCCTGCCAGCGCCGGGGAATTTTGACGGCGGTGCCCCGATCCCGCAGGAAGTGCAACATTTCGCCACGGATGTAGGGAACGGCGAAGGAGCTAAAGGCGCAGCCTTGGGTCGGCTTAAATCGTTCGATAGCGCGAATTAAGCCTAGGTAACCAATTTGTTCGAGATCTTCATAGGGTTCGGAACATTGATGGCTAATTCGGTGGGCAATTTTGCGAACCAAACCAGCATTGAGGCGAACGAGCTGATTGCGCAACTGAACCGAGGGATTCTTTTGGTACTCCGCCAGCAGTTCCATACCCCGAAAGCGAATTGAGGAAGTTTGAGTAGCCATATCTGCGGATGTCCTTGCGAGAGCGAGTTCCAGGGGAACTGTGTACTATTTTCTAAGGACGCCAGAAAGGTCACCATCGTTGATCCACGGGACTCTGGGCACAGCGGAAATATTGCCTCCGTGTTTCCACGGACACAAGTGTTCTTTCAGCTATAGTTGTAAAGCTGAAAGCATTGTTCATCAAGCTTTTGGGCAGAACGGCTGGCGATTCCGTAAAGTCCCTTAGGACGGGGCGGTTGATAACCCTTTTGTCAGACTGTCTTCCCTTTGAATACCCAAAAAACGGGCTAAGCTAGAGAATATTCTCTAAAGTTGCGATTTCTTCACATTGTTTTAGGCAAATTAATTTAGGCAAATTAGGTTGGGGTTATGGTGTTACGGGCGGTATTGCTAGACTTTAACGGCGTCATTATCAATGATGAGCCCTTGCACCAAACGCTGATTCAGGACTTGCTGCTAGAGGAGAACCTACGCCCTAGCCTCGAGGATTATCAGCAGGTCTGTCTAGGTCGTACGGATCGAGCCTGCATTACGGATCTGTGGCAGCGCCAGGGGCGGGTGGTGACCGAGGCGCAACTGAACAAATTTCTAGATCGCAAGGCCGCTCGCTACCGCGATGCCCTGGCCGCCCTAGACTCTATCCCCCTCTATCCCGGCCTTGAGGACGTGGTTTACCAAATCCGGGCCGCCCACCTCAAACTGGCCATTGTGTCCGGGGCACGCCGCAGCGAAATTGACGCCGTGCTAGCCCTAGCGGGGATGGCCGACTATGTGCATACTATCGTTTCGGGCGACGACCTAGCCGTGGCCGCCAGTAAGCCCGCTCCCGATGGCTATCTCCTGGCCATTGCACGCCTTAACCAGCAATTTCCAGATTTGGGGTTAACCGCCGCCAACTGCCTTGCCGTGGAGGACTCCTTTGCAGGTATTGAGTCCGCTCGACGGGCAGGGGTTCCGGTGGTGGGGGTCGCCCATGCCTTTCCCTACCACATGATCCATCGTCGCGCCAATTGGGCCGTAGACCATCTCTATGAGCTCAGCCTGGAGTGGCTTCAGCCCTACTATGCGGATAGGCCAACCCCCGCAGCAACCCCTAGCCCCTCTGCCTAGCTCAGGATACGGACGTAGGATATGGACAGGGCAACAGCGATCCCCAGGACAAAGACGGGTCGGCCAAAGCGCAACGATTCGCAAACGTCGATGTTCCATTTCTGAGCTTTTGTGTCAATGTAATGACCGACAGCGCCCCCCTATCACAGTGACCAGGTCGGTAGAATGAAGAGGCAACTCACCTATTTTGGGTATTGGCGTCGGGCATGGGCCATGGCCCTCCACTGGATCAACCACAGTAATATGCTCGATTTTTTTCGGTATCGGGTGGGGCAATCGCCCTGGGTAAAACTGATTGGTCGCACCTTCCTCAAGTGGCAGCAAGACGACTGCCTCGAAATGGGGGCGGCGCTGTCTTACTACGGCGTTTTTTCTTTGTTTCCGATGATTTTGGTGGTGCTGAGTGTGGTGGGCTTTCTGATTGGCCCCAGCACGGCGGCGTTTAATACCGTGCTGAACTTTGCCCAGGAAGCTCTCCCCCCCGATGCCTTTCCCATCGTACAAGCCACCCTGATGCAATTTCATGCCGGAAGCACCCGTGCAAGTCTGATTGGCTTTGGCATCCTTTTGTTCACCGCCAGTGGTTTTTTTGGTGCCCTCAGCCGATCCTTTGACAAAATTTGGCGAGTTGATCAGCACCACCGCTCCGTGAAATGGGTGCCGGGGGTAGCTCTGACTTTTCTATGGCGACGGTTTTTGGCATTTCTCCTCGTGATTGGATCCGCTGGGTTAGTGTTTGTTTCACTCCTCACTAACATTGCCATTGATACGCTACTGAGGCTGCTAGAGAAATTTAATACGTTGTTTTCTATCGAAAATATTGACTGGGTACAGCTTTTGCCCTCCCTGCAACTGGGCGTATCCTCTATTATTTTGATTTTAGTGGTCGGGGTGCTCTATAAGATTTTGCCCCGCACCTACATTGCCTGGGGTGACGTATGGCTGGGGGCTCTGTTCACCGCCATTTTATGGCTGATATTGCAGCAATTAATTACCAATAGTGTGATTAGCCTGGGAAGCCGTTTTCAATCCTACGGTGTAGTCAGCAGTTTTATGGTGCTGATGTTGTGGATTTATTTGACGAGTCAGATTTTCTTCCTGGGGGGGGAGTTGACCTACGTCTATGCCCATTTGTTTGGTAGTCGGCGTGGCCACCGCCACATCAATCCCCACTGACCTCGCCCAAAAGGTAGCCAACAGCCGAAGGGATAACTCCGGCTGTTTAGGGCTATTCCGCCTAAGCTCAACAACCCTCTGGGCCACAGAAACTGTGTGCGTAGAGGACTTCGGCGTCACAGATATAGATGATGCCCGCATAATCGTTGAAAAATTGGGCGGCGACCTGATCCGAAATCGCGAGGGCCATCTCCTTCGTATCCGTGAGTACCTCAAACTTGATATTTGCGGTGGTATCAGAGACGCTGGGTTGCCCCGATGAGCGCATATTCCGGCTGCCTTTACCACCCGTTTCCAATACGGTGTAGCCGCTAGCCCCAGAGGACTCGATGATTTTGGCGACTTGTTTCAGCAGCAACTTTTCGGTGATGATAACGAGCTTTTTGGCTGGTTTAGCCATGGGGATGACCTCCTTATGTCTACATTCATTGAATCACTGGGTTACTGGGCCACAGGAACCCGGACAAACTGGAACCGTTTTGGAATTAGCCCCCCGTCATTGCCTGGGCCAGCCCGACGAAGAGCGGGATGCACAGGGCAATGGCAACCGGAGTACCAATGGCGGTGGAGGCTCCGATGTAGGCCGAGGGGTTGGCCGAGGGAATGCCTGCCCGCAGGGTGGGTGGGCCAGAGATGTCGGAACTGGAGGCGGCAATGACGGCGAGGAGGGCGACACCGCCAGGGCTAAAGCCAGTGGCGTAGTGGGCAACCATGCCGAGACCGAAGGCGATAAATCCATGGAGAAAGGGAGCGACAAAGGCGTACAGCGCATACCACTGAGCGACCTTGCGCAGTTCGTTCAATCTGGCCCAGGCTTCCATACCCATGATCAGCATCAGGATGGACAGCAAACCTCGGAAGAGGGGATCGTAGAAGCTTTCGTAGACGCTTTCGGGGCGGGTGAGAATACCGAGGGCCATCCCCAGCAGCAGGGCCGAGAGGGCTGATCCCTGAAGGCTTTCCTTGATGATGGGCCAAATCTGAACTTTTCCGCTGGCAGCACCGCCCGACCCACTGGCATAGGCCCCTGCGGAACCGCCCGATTCGCCGGAATACCCACCGGAGGAACCACCCACTTCATCGGCATAGCTGCCAGCGGCAACGGGTTGTCTGTCTACATACTCCTGGCTGAGGAATTTCTCGTTTTTGAGGTACTTATCGCGCTTTTGCTTGTTGGTGTAAATGCTGGCCACCACGATGGCGGTCACCAGCGCTGGGATATCCATGAAGGGATAGAGTGCGCCAGCCCAGGCTTCAAATTCCATGCCTTGGCCTTCCAGCATGGTGATACCAGCGACCATGGTGGAGCCACTCACGGCACCGAATAGGCCCGCCGTCGCCACCGCATCCACCACCCGGATGCCCGGAAACTTGGCAAAGGTGTAGCGTCCGATTAGCACGATGACGATGCCTGTTACCATGGCGAACAGGGCAGGTAGCAGCATTTCCGTTAAGTTGGCTTCGCGAACAGCCATGCCGCCCGTCAGACCAACCTTAATCAGCAGCATGAACACGATGAACTTATAGATCGCATCGGGAATGGCCAATTCGCTACCCAGGGCCGCAATGATGACACCGCCAAGCAGAAACCCCAGGGTGGGAGACTGCAACTGTGATCCAAACCGGGTCAAAAAATTGAGCAAGAAATCCACGAAAACCTCCTTCCACCTCCCCTTGCGAGGAGTGGTGATTGTGATAAGTGGGCATTTGAGAATGGGGTAAAGACTTGAAGAAAGTAAGGGTGCAGCGCTTCACCCCTACAACACAGGTGTTTGACAAAAACCTGCCGACAGGCTGTTCAGAGATAGCCGATCTCCGAACTAGGCCGGAAGACGACCGTTGGCCTACATCGCCTTCCATAGATTCAAGCCTATTAAAGACTGAATCTACATGGTACTGAGTCTATCCTGAAAGAAGTGGATTGTTGACGCCTTCCACCACGAAGTTGCAATGCAATGTCAAATCCATTAGATAAGTTTTTCTTTTGACTGGCTGATTTGGCATAGTCCTGACTAATGTAAATCATGTTTGCAGAGTTTCCTCAATACATGACTCCATAGGCCATCGCCGCCATTGCCGTGGTGGGTAGTCCCTGGTCAAGGCTCAGCCGTGCTAAGGCATCAACACCCGTGGTACACAAGCCACCCCAAGCCCCGCCAGATCGGCCACGAGTCTGGCGGCAAGATTCCCTCGCCCTGCCATCCAGGGGAAAGGGATCGGGGTGATCCGACGAACCTCAGATTAGTCCACCCACATTTCGGTAGGAATGGGCGTGGGCGAATAGGCGGTAGATGGACTGGTGCTCGCAAGGTTGAACCACCCTACGGCTAGCAGCAGACCGAACCCAAAACCCCAGAAAAATGTCCATGCGTGGGACGGCTCCAGCACCCAGAGAAGGCGGCGATCACCGTTATAGATCTGGACAAGCCAGCCTTCGCGGGTGCTATGCAATCGAGTTCGTAGTTGAGTAGAGTCAAACTTATTCATGGTGTCTGTTCTCTGCTGATCAGTTGTGTGTGGCAATGGCGGGCTAAACCCCACCCGTGACGAAAACACCTGTCAGAAATTCACCTGTGCTAAAGCCGATCTCCAGGCCCGGAGACGGGATCGCTCGAACGGGGTCAGAATGCCTAACCCAAGGGAGACCTCTATGATTCTTCCGTGATCGATTGATCGATATCTTTAAGTTTATACTTGGGTGTGGGGTAGTTGCCCTGCGTTGCCCCAGTCCACCCTCTCAATTATCTGAACGGATCAATAAGCTAGGCTTTTGATCAGGAGCCCATGCTCAGGGGCCCAGAGCCGCCCCTGAGACGCAGGCCATTTCGAGTCGTGACCGTTTAGCGATAGTCTAGGGAAGCCCTGTTTGCCATTGGCAGACGGATGGCAGTAGCAGTAGGACGAATCGTTAGGATCAATGGCCATGAAACAGCGCGGTGTCACCATTTGGTTTACGGGTTTGAGTGGGTCAGGAAAATCCACCATTGCCCATGCCCTAGAGACTGAACTCAGACGGCAGGGCTATGGCCTAGAGATTCTTGATGGCGACATCGTGCGGACAAACCTCACCAAGGGCTTGGGCTTTAGTCGCGAAGACCGAGACGAAAATATTCGCCGCATTGGCTTTGTGGCCCACCTACTCACCCGCAACGGTGTGATTGTGCTGGTGTCGGCCATTTCCCCCTACCGCGCCATCCGCGACGAGGTGCGCGAACGCATTGATGACTTTGTCGAAGTCTATGTCGATGCACCCCTAGAGGTCTGCGAGGATCGCGATGTAAAAGGTCTCTACAAACGGGCCAGGGCCGGAGAAATTAAGCAATTCACGGGCATTGATGACCCCTACGAAGCCCCCCTCAACCCCGAAGTGCATTGCCACACCGACGCCGAAACCGTTGAGGAAAGTGTCGCCAAGGTCGTCGCCAAACTGACGGAACTCGACTATCTTCAGCAGCCCGCTGTAGTCTAGCCTTGCAGGGGTGCATTACTGCGCGTTGACGTGTAGCCTCGCCTTGGCGCTATTCACCCTACCCTTGGGATCGCTTTAGCCGATTGCTATGGTTCAATCCTCAATCCGGCTTGCTTGGCCACGGTATCAGTGGGCGAGGAGACCTCGCCCCTACGGTTTGTCGGGCTGGGAATTGGGATTTTCTAGCTCGGATTTGGTATCAGCCTTACAGCAGCGCTACCGCCATGCGCACCGAGGTTCCTAGGGTTTGCTGGGGCCCAACCAGCAGCAAACTGTCGCCACTGTTCATGGCGTTGCGGGGGCCAGTCCAAGGCTCTAGGCAATAGTAGTCTTTGCCCTGCACCGTCCAAAATACCAGCCGAGTATAGGCTTCGCTCCAGGAGAGGGTGATCCGTCGGCGTAGGTGGCGGTCGGTGACGGTGGCGGCGGTGGCCGTTAGGTTTTGGAAGGCTAGATCAATTTCGGGCTGGCTAACGTCAAACTGGCCCCCAAAGGGTTCTACTTGTCCCGTTAGGTGGTTTTGGAACTGGGTCGAGGGAATTTCAAACTCAAGCTGACGTTTGTCGCTGACCAAGAAGTAGGGATGCAGCCCAGTAGAGAAGGGCATGGCCCGATCTGAAAGGTTGGTAAATTGTTGTCGTAGCTCTAACCGATGACCAGAGAGCACAAAGGTAAACGACAGCCGAAAGGCAAAGGGATACTGGGCCAATGTGGTGTCGGAACTCTCCAACTCCAGGGTGAGACTGGCGGCATCGGTGGTGCTTTGATTCGTGGTCTGCCAAGGGAGATCGCGGGCAAAACCATGCTGTTTGAGGGTGTAAGTCTGGCCGTCGATCTGATACTCGTTGTTGGGCAGGTTGCCGCAGATGGGAAACAGGATGGGAATGCCCCCCCGCACCGAGAGACTGGGATCAGCAAAGCGGGCTTCGTCGAAGTACAAAATCTCCTGATTCTCTACCTGCCACCGGGTTGCAATCCCCCCCCGATGGGACACCAACTCTAACTGGGACGAGGTTTCCAAATCCGACAGGATGTACGTAGGCGTAGGGCCAGCTTTTAGGGCAACGGCAAACACAAAGCACCTCAAAACTCCAATGCCTAGACGTTACCACAGCCTAGGGGCATCCCCCCTGCCAGGGTGATCAAGGCTACATATCGTCTGTTCCCTCAAGGCAAATGTGCCGATTCAAACTGGGTGAGGTATTGGTTGATGCGCTGGCGGGTTTGGTCGGCGGTGAGAGATTGTGTCCAGTACTCCACCATGGCGTGGCCAAAGGCCCAGGCGGCTTTGTCGGGGTGGCTGTTGTGATCCAGCAGCAGCGGCCAGAGGGAGAGTAGGTCGAGCGCTACCCCGGTTGGCGCGACGACTTTGTAAAGGTCGTAGGCGAGTTGGAGTTTGCCAATCACCACGGGCAGTTGCTCGATGGGAATTTGTTCGGCCAAGAGGTAGGCCAGAGTGGGAGTTCCGGTGGTGAGGGTGGCCAAAAATTGCAGGATGGGGCTTTTGAGGAAGGCGGCAAGCCCCTGGGTGGTGCTCATTTGCAGGCGGTAGCGGTCAATGAGGCGGGCGGCGGCGATGACTTTGGCATCCCGATCCCGCAAAAATCGGGCCAGACGGAGTTCCTGGGTGGGGTCGATCTGCTCCAGGAGGGTCGCGGCCAAAGCCTCGGTATTCCAAGCGGATCGGCCCCTGGCGGGGTCGTAGGTAACCAGGGGCAGCACGCGGTCGCACAGGTCTCCCAGTTGGGTTTGGCGGTATTGGGTGGCTTCTCGAATAGAGCTTTCCTTGGGCCGATGGCCCCACTGCCAGTCGTAGGGGGGATCCCATTCCCGCAGGGGCCGCAGCCGATCCACCTGGGTAACGATGGCGATGGTACCGAGGTCGGGCACGGCCTCCCGCATATCCTGGAGCAAATCGGCGTCCATTTGCAGGGCCGGATCCAGGGCTGGAGTCACCAGTAGCAGCAAATCCGATTGATAGGCACAGTCTAACAACGCGTCACGGTAGTCCTCTCGCTCCGCCTGTTCGTAGCCGGGGGAATCCCACAGGGTGAGGGTTTCGCCGCTGTCGGCCTGCCAATGATAGGTGCGGATGGCGTCGGTGCTGGGCAACACGTCCACCTCGGCCAGATCCGCCTCAAAGAGGGTGTTGATGACGCTGCTTTTACCCGCCCCAGTGCGCCCCACCAGCAGCAAATTCAGGGGCTTTTCGGCCAGGGTATCCACGGGTTCCGCCTGGTCGAGGATGTCCCGCAGGGTTTGGGTTTTCACCTGGGGCAACGCTGAAGCCTTGTCCGTAGGCAGGGGCATCTCCGGCAGTTGACCGCCATAGAGCGCCACCGCCTGACGGTAGAGGTTACGCAGGGCCGCTTCCCGCAGCAGCAGGCTAAGATTGCCCAACAACTGTTGATTGGCCACGTTACTGGCGGGCTGGCTGACGGTGCGAGCGGCGGCGGCGGCGGGATTCAGGAACCACTGTGCCCAGCCCCAGGCTTGCCACAGTTTTCCAGCCACGGGCTCCAGCTTGCGATAGACCTCATAGCCCTGCACAGCTTGCCCCACCGTCACCTGCCCCAGCACCGGAGAGAGCTGATCCATCCAGCGATCCATCTCGTCCACGGTGCCCCGCAGCAGGCCGTAGGCGTCGGGCACGTAGATATTCAGCAGGGGATACTTTACCTCCGGGTGATAAGCCTGGGCCACCGCCGTCACCACCTCCCGGCAACGATCCCAAAAAGGATTCCAGTCTTCCCAAACGGGCGGATCGGCTTGGGCCTGCTCCAAAATTTTCTCTAATGCCGCCTCGGCCTCGGAGCCTATTGCCGTATCGGGTGTCGCCGCCTCCACCACTGCTTCCAAATCCTGTTCCGCCTGCTTCAGAGCCTCAGCCATGGGCTGCCGTAACGGCTTAAGCCAGCGGGCCAGCAGCCACCGCCAGCCCACTAACACTACCGCCACCCCGGCCCAAATCCAGTTAATCCCCCAGGCATGAATTTGTGCCCCCGCCGCCGCCATGACAAACCCCACAATAGCCAAGGGCGGCAGAGCCAAGACAATCCACTGCCAGGGCTGAAACTGAATCATGGCGGGAGTTCCTCATTCGCTGGACTCGCTACTACTATAGCCCTCCTGTCCAGTCCATAAAACGCAAAACAGCCACAGCAGGGCTGCGACTGTTTCGGCTCAAACGAGTTTAGAGCGCCTTAAATCGGCCCTAGGGGCAAGCGCTAGTAGGCGAGGGTCTCTAGGGTTTCGCGCAGATAGCGGCGCACGAGGTAATCCAGGGAAACGTTATCCGCTTCGCCTTCCGAAAGCTCACCTTTCCAGCTCCGAAAGCCCGAACTGCTGGCGATTGCAGATCGTAGGCTGCTCCAGATGCGGGCGTGATCGGAAAGGGCGCGGGAATCCGCAGAACGAGATACTGCCATAGCTGCCTCAACAACGTCTTAGGTCAATCAACAAAAACAAACACTGCACCGAATAGGAAATGAGGTCGGCGTCAGGGTGGGTAATACCGCTGAACTTTGACCCGTTGGCGCAAGGGCTATAGGTTTAAGATAGCGCAAGTTTCTTGGGGGCCATTGTGCTTGGGGCCACAATTCAGTCCCCAAACGGCTTAACCCTGGGCCAAAAATTAAGATGGGTCGGATATCCGCACCACAGCCACTTCAACCGCACGATCCTTGACCGACTCTACCGAGGCTTCCCAGTCGGGGTCTTGTTTCCAATCGTGGGCCGTCTGATCCCAGCTATCATTGCCATGATCCCAGTCGTCAGGGGCTTCGGCTTGGGCCTTGGCTTGGGCTTCGGACACTGAAACCTCAGCTACAACGTCAACTTCAACGGCCTCAACCGTCGCTTCAACGGTAATGTCGTTAGTTTCAAGGTCGTAAGCTTCAATGTCAGTCGCTTCGACCGCCACTTCGGTGGTAAGGTCGCTAGTTTCGAGGTCGCTAGTTTCGAGGTCGCTAGTTTCAACCATCGCCTCAACGGCTGTAGGGTCGTTAATTGCGGTGTCGCCACTGGACGAACCCAAGCCGTCGAGATGGGCCATGTCGTCGGCTAGAGAGAGTATGGCAGGTTCGGCGACCTCTGCCGTTGCTGGGTCTAGGTTTTCAGTCAACGATCTATCATCAGCGGTGAACTCCGTGGGGATATAAACCGTCGTGTCAACGGTTGCCTGTGCTTCAGATTCAACCTCGACGGTTTCAAGCTCCGCCGCCGTGTTGTCTTCAACCCCAACGCTGACGGGCAGATGATCGGCTATCTCCTCGTTGTTCCAGCCTTGGTGATCACCTGGGGTTGTTAGCGCTGCGTCTAGAAGATCCTCATGGGCCAAAACTTCAGAGGGATCGATTGAAGGCTGGAGGGCTTCGGCCCACACTTGGGCTTCGTTCATTTTGGGCTCGAATGCTGTAGTGTCCCACTCAAGAGATCTGGCTGCTTCTAGGTCAATAAGTTCTGCCGCCGCCAATTCTGCCTCAACGAGTTCTGTGCCGACAGCAGCTTCTAAATCAGCCGCGTCCGGCTTTTGTAAAACAATTTCTTGATCAACGATATCCTCCACCGCAGGCACTACACCATCGGGCGGCAGAACCTCAGGTAACAGGCGATTCAAGGGAATTCCCACCTGGGTAAAGTTAGCATTTACCTCATCCAAAGGATAGGGCACAGTGCGTTTAAAGCGCTTGTCAGAGGTGGCCATGACAGCAAGAACACTAATGGGCACCTGGAAAAACAGGTTGGCCATGGCGAAGGATCCCGCCGCTACTGCCAGCCCTCCAAAATGCCCCAAAGAGGCGAAGGGAGTGATGTCTGAAGCCACGACAGCCCTAGGATAGATTTCCCAGAGCAGCCACACCAGCAGTACCGGAGACACGACCGCCAGACTACGCACCCACCATTGCTGAAAGAGGGTCAGCATACGCCGCTGATCATCGCTGAGAGCCGTCGGCTTCAGCGTGAGCGCTAGCAAACTGAAAATGTAGAAGGGTCGCCCAAGTTGCATCCACAGCGCAGGCAAAACCCCCAACCCGGCCAGCAGCGCCAGTTCGAGACCGGGCCACTGGGGCGACCCCACCGCTAAACCCAACATAGAGATCGCCAGCCACAGAGGAACCGTGGCGATGCCAGCCAGGTGTACCCAAAGGTACGGGTCGTAGCGGTGGGTAGCCATAGGGTTAGGTCATTGCTAAGGTACGTCGCTTGGTCACCATGCGGAAGGCGTCGATGATGTCGCCCTCCTTCCAGTCGCTGAAGCTGTCGATGCCGATGCCACACTCGAAGCCCGCCGCCACGTCTTTGGCGTCTTCCTTCATCCGTTTGAGGGAATCGAGCTTTCCGGTGTAGACCACGTCGCCACCGCGCACGACCCGGAGGTTGCAGTTGCGTGTGACCTTGCCCGACAGCACGTAGCAGCCCGCCACCGCGCCCTTCCGCACCGGGAAGACGGCCCGCACTTCCACCTGGCCGAGGGTTTCCTCCACCATTTCGGGATCGAGCAAGCCTTCCATGGCTCCCTGGATGTCGTCCAGCAGGTTGTAGATCACGTCATAGTCGCGCACATCTACGCCCAGACGATCCGCCGACTGACGGGCACCGGGGGCAAGGGTGGTGTTGAAGCCAACAATCACCGCGCCACTCGCAGCGGCCAGGTCAACGTCGGTTTCGCTGATTTCGCCCGGAGCGGCCAGCAGCACCCGAATCTGTACCTCGTTCTGGGGCAACTGTTGCAGGGCCGCGAGGATGGCCTCGATGGAACCCTGTACGTCGGCCTTCAGCAGCAGGTTGAGATCCTTGAGGTCGCCCTCCTGTACCTGAGCCGAGATGGTGTTCAGCGTCACCCGGCGAGAGGCCATGGCCTGCTGAAGGCGAGACATGCGCTGCTCGGACATCCGCTTATCGGCCACCGCCCGTGCTGTTTTCTCGTCGGGATAGACCTCGAATTCGTCCCCAGCGGCGGGTACGTCGTTCAGGCCAAGTACCTCCACGGCAAAGGAGGGGGTTGCCTTGTCCACCCGCTGGAGTCGGTCGTCGAGCATGGCCCGCACCTTACCCAGCACAGGGCCAGCTACCAGGGAATCGCCCACCTTCAGGGTGCCGTTTTGCACCAGTAGGGTGGCTACGGGGCCACGGGCCTTGTCTAGGTTGGCCTCGATCACGGTGCCGCGTGCCCGACGGTCGGGGTTGGCATGGAGGTCTTCCACCTCGGCCACCAGCACGATCATCTCCAGCAGGGTGTCGAGGTTTTCACCGGAGAGAGCGCTGACGGGCACCATAATGGTGTCGCCACCCCACTCTTCGGGCACTAGGCTGTGCTCCATCAGTTCTTGCTTCACCCGGTCGGGGTTGGCGGTTTCTTTGTCCACCTTGTTGATGGCCACAATCAGCGGCACCTCGGCAGCCTTGGCGTGGCTGATGGCCTCGATGGTCTGGGGACGCACCCCGTCGTCAGCGGCCACCACCAGAATGGCAATGTCCGTAACACGGGTACCCCGCGCCCGCATAGCGGTAAAGGCTTCGTGGCCGGGGGTGTCTAGGAAGACAATCTGGTGAGACTGTCCGGCGTGCTCCACATCGACGTGGTAAGCCCCGATGTGCTGGGTAATCCCGCCCGCTTCGCCTTGGGCCACCTTGGTTTTGCGGATGGAGTCGAGCAGGGTGGTTTTCCCGTGGTCTACGTGGCCCATGATGGTAACCACCGGAGGCCGACGCTGGAGGCTTTCCATGTCCTCAGCATCGATCATTTCCGTAACTTTCTTAGCCTCGGACTGGGCGGCTTCGGTTTCGACCACTACATCAAACTCTTCGGCCACCATCTTGGCGGTTTCAATATCCAGGGTTTGGTTGATGTTGGCGGCGATGCCCTTAAAGAACAGGGACTTGATCAGTTCGGTGTCGGGCACCATGATCTGCTCGGCCAGTTCATGCACCGTCAGCCCTTCGGTGAGGATAATCAGCTCAGGCCGCTCTTGCTTCGGAGCCGATTCTCGTCGATCTCTCCGACCCCGACCACCGCCGCTGCTGTCCCGGTGCTGGGGCCGATGGCTCTTCACCGTGGGTGTGGAGGGCTTACCACTGCTGGCACTCTTGGGCTTGGGCGGGCGGGCCAGGGACATACTGAGGTTCATAGCCTCGGTGGACTGTTCCTCACCGTCTAGCTCATCGGCGAGGGCATCGAGATCCTCGTCCTCGTCCTCCAGAACGGCCTGACCTCGGCGCTTGGTCTTGCTGACCTTGCCCGCCTTTTCGCGCATTTCCATTTCATCGTCTTCGTCCTCCCGTTCCTTACGCTTGTGGCGCGGGGGCGAAGGCCGACGCAGACGGCTCTCCAGATCTAGGGGATCCACACCAATGACAGAAATAGAATCCCCGTCATCCTTGCCCCCGCTGTCCTTGGACTCCGTTTCCTTGGCGGGGGTGGGCGGCGCGTCGGGGCGGCGCAGTTTAGGCTTAGGTTTGAGGCGAGGCACGTTAACGCTTTCGTCCTCATCCATCTCACGAATAGGGATGGTGGGACGTTGGGGAGCCTCATCCCCCTCATCCCTGGCTTCCACCCGCTTCACAGGCCGCACCGGACGGGTGATGTCTCCCGATTTCGCCACTTCTCCGGCACTGGTGCTTACCCGACTGGGGGGGCCAGCCAACTTAGGACGAGGAGCCACGGGGGCTGTTTCTGTGATGGTTTCCGTTAGCTCAGGTACCTCCCTGGCCGGAGCCGAGGGGGCTGAGACCGCTGCGGGGCGATTGGGGGAGATGACTGGGCGGGGCTTGCGTTCTTCCGGACGTGATCCATCTCCCAATGCCGTGGGACGAGTGGGTTTGTCTAGGGTGTCCCCCGTGGGGCGGGGGGGAGCAGCGCCATCGCCTTGTCCAGCGCCACCATCCACAGGACGCTCTGGCTTGGGAGTAACCCGGTGCCGACGAATCTCTAGAATTTGCTGTTTTTGTTCGGGCCGATTGCTGCTTCTCGCTGGATTAGGGCGGGGACGAGCCGGACGGGCAGCACCACTGCTCTGGCGAACTTTCTGAGCCTCCGACCGGATTTGCTCCGCCTCGGTGTCACCAATGGTGCTGCTGTGACTTTTCACGGCAATGTCAAGGCGATCACAGATCGCCAAAATATCCTTATTCTCCAAGTTCAATTCCTTCGACAACTCGTAAATTCTGACTTTGCCGTTCATCCAGTTCTCCCTACGCTAGTCAAGAAAATTAATTCATAAAGCCAACCTGCTTCGTCCAACACAACGACATCAAACCATTCTGACGCATACGTTAGCCTAGCAAGGCATTGTAAACCAAAGCTAGATACTCTCTGGGGCACCTAATCAAGTTTACCGATTTGTGGGATGCGGTGGGCAAGGTTCCCCCGTCCGATGGTCGTTTTCTAGGCTGCGGATTCCCCCCTTCCCAGTGTAATCAGTTCCCAAAGCGCCTTGCTATCGTCTATTCTCGCGGTGTCTTTCCTCAGCGTGGCTGGTCGGTAGGGACTATGACAACGCCAGCCTTCTCCTAGTATGCCCGATTTGGCTGGGTCTCTCTACCCTAGGGTAGGAAGATTGTGGCTGGGAGGTTCTACGGCTAGGGGCGTGGGGCTGGTAGACGCATCGAGACGCTGCCAAAGCAAAGGCCAGAGGCTATCGGGAATGGGAACTTTGAGCGCTCGGCCTAGGCGATTTTTGCGCTGGGCGAGGCGTAGACAACCCGCATCGGGACAGAGATAGGCGGAACGCCCCATGCCTTTATCAAGACAGACTGTCGTTGTTTTGGCGAGGCGCACCACGCGCCAAAAGTCGGACTTTGGGGCAACCCGCCGACAACTCACGCAGCGCCTATCATTTGGGGGCATAGGGCAAGGCTATCAACCTAGGGACTGATCTCCACGATAACAGCTATCCCCCTCTAATCTCGTTCCAACGCGGCCACCCAGACTGGGAATAGGGAGTGGCTTGGTGGGGCCGAGCGCCAGACTATTCCTCCTCCGTCTCCGTTGCCTCCAGACCGTCCTCCTCAGCGGTCGCGAAGTTTGGATCGCTGTCATCCAGAGAAGCCGCCGAAACGGCCCCTTCAGTAGCGGCGATGGGTTCCAAGTCTTCCTCCTCTTTGAGGGATCCGGCTTCTAGTTCGGCCTCCACTTCAGCGGCGGCGGCGGCAATGGCAGCCATCTTGGCTTCACGGGCCGCTTGGGCCGCTTGGGCCTTTGCTTCGGCTTCGGCGGCTCTGGCCTTGGCTTCGGCTTCAGCGGCTTCGCGGGCCGCTTGCAGTTCCGCTAGCTTTTGGTCTTCAGCTTCGTAGTCGTACTTGCCTGCGTCCTTGATGTCGATTTTCCACCCGGTTAGGCGAGCGGCGAGGCGGACGTTTTGGCCCTCTTTACCGATGGCGAGGCTGAGTTGATCTTCGGGCACCAGGACATGGGCCTGCCGTTCGTCGGGGTTGACCAAGCGCACTTCATCCACGCGGGCGGGGCTGAGGGCGTTGGAAATGTAGGTGGCGGGGTCGGGGGACCAGCGAATCACGTCGATTTTTTCGCCTCGCAATTCGTTCACCACCACCTGAATCCGCGATCCCCGTGCGCCGATGCAGGCTCCCACCGGATCCACATCCCGCTCCAGGGTATCCACGGCGATTTTGGTACGGGGGCCAACGGATCGGGAGGGCGGGTTGGCTTCGCGGGCCACGGCCACAATGCGGACAATTTCGTCTTCGATTTCCGGCACTTCGTTGGTGAACAGTTCCACCACCAAGGCGGCATCGGCGCGGGAGACCAACAGCTGCGGCCCTCGGTGGGAACCCTCGGACACCTTTTTCAGGGCGACCCGGAAGGTGGCGTTGGCTCGGTAGTTGTCGTTGGGGAGTTGATCCCGCTTCAGTAGTTCTGCCTCAACTTCGGGTTGGCCCACGCCGCTGCTGACGGCCATGATCACCGACTGCCGCTCAAACCGCAGCACCCGCGCATTGAGGATGGCCCCTTCCAAATCCTGAAACTCTTCCTGGATCAGCTTGCGTTGCTGATCCCGCAGTTTTTGGGCGAGTACCTGCTTGGTTTGAATAGCCGCCATCCGGCCAAAATCGCTCTGGTCAGGGGTGACATCCAACACCACGGTATCCCCAGCCTGGGCTTCTGGGGCCACCTCGCGTACTTCATCTAGGGCAATTTGATGATCCTGGCTGGTCACTTCCTCGACGATGGTTTTGGTGGCCAACACCCGGAAACCCTGTTCGCCATAGTCGTCCACATCCAGTTCGATATCGAAATTGTCGAAATATTCCTCATCGAAGTGCTGCCCCATTTGCTGGGTGCGGCGGTAGCGTTCGTATCCCTTCAGCAGCGCCTCCCGCAGGGCATTCTCCACGGCGTGCTTGGGCAAATTTTTTTCTCGACTAATGGTGTCGATCATTTCCTGGAGATTGGGCAAATTAACTAGCGACATAGACAACTACCTTTCGACATTACGGATAACGCACCTAGGCTCGGAAGGGCCGAGGGCAAAAGACTAATCGGGGCTTTCGTTGCTGAGTTCCACAGCCGTGATGATCGCGCGGGGTAGGCTGATGGGTTTACCTCGTTGACTGATCACCACAGCGGCATCGTCCCGGCGCAGTAGTTGCCCTACCCAGGTTTGCTTGCCCCGGTAAGGTTCCGCCAGCCGTACCTCCACCATGAACCCCTTAAACACGATGAAATCTCGGTCGGTGGAGAGGTCAGAGGATACCCCAGGACTCGATACCTCCAGCACGTAGGTATCGGGAATCAGGTCTGAACCGTCCAGAACTTCCTCTAGGGCTTGGCTCATTTTTTCGCAGTCTTCCAGGCCCGTGTCTTCGTTTTCCAGGCTGCGAATGTCAATCCGCAACACGGGCGGCGACTGGTTGGTTTGAAAGACCGCCTCCACCACCTCCAGTCCCAGTTGTTCGGCAACGGGGGCAGCAAGGGCAAGCACCTGGGGGATGATAGGGTGGGTCATGGCAAACAGCGGCGGGGCAAAGGATGAACTGGGGCTAGGGCAAGATCGCCGTAACCAGGGGACTATGGGCAATAAAAAAGTGGGCGTTGACCCACCTCCCTAGACACTAAGACTAAAGGAACCCAAGCCCGAAGACCTGAGTTTTACTATTCTAACGAACTTTGCACCTATTCGGACTCCATGCGGCTAAGGAGTTGGTACACAAAGATCTGACGCAGGGCGGCGGCTTCCAGGGCGGACTGGTTCGCCCCAGCCTGAAGTTCGGCAGAATAGTAGACCAAGCCAGCGGTGGCAAGCAGCAAAATCAAGATATTCCGTAGAACGAGATAGCAGGGAAGACAACGATTTTTCATCATGACTAGAAGACCCCGTTGCCCCATGATCATGGGGAGACATAGCGGTGTAGCTTTATCCTAACCGTTACCGAGTGCCACGCTGATGGGCATTATACGGTTAAAAAGACGCACCTCAGCTTGTCCTAAGTGGTTCTTCACCCATAGAATAGCCTTCTGGCAAAGGCGCGTGTTTGCCAGGGCTGAGGCTAAACATTCACCTTGCCAAAGCGGCGTTCTCGCCCTTGGTAGGCCATTAGGGCTTGGTGAAATTCGGTGAGGTCAAAATCGGGCCAGAGGGTTTCGGTGACATAGATTTCGGCGTAGGCCAACTGCCACAGCAAGAAGTTACTAATCCGCATCTCGCCGCTGGTGCGGATGAGCAGATCGGGATCTCGCAGCCCCGCTGTATAGAGTTGCTGACTGAAGCGTTCCTCAGAAATGTCGTCGGGCTGAAGATCTCCCCGCTGCACCTGATCGGCAAGGCGACGGCAGGCTTCAACGATTTCCTGGCGTCCGCCGTAGTTGGTGGCCACCGTGAACTCAATGCCCTGGTTGTCTTTGGTTTTGGCCATGGCCTGGTCAATTTCCGCCTGGAGGGAGGCGGGCAGGGCGGTGAGGTTGCCCACAAAGCGAATCCGCACATTTTCCGCCATCATCTCCATCAATTCCTGGCGCAGCACCCGCTCAAACAGGGTCATCAAGAAATCCACCTCTTCTAGGGGACGGCCCCAGTTTTCGGTGGAAAAGGCGTAGGCGGTGAGGGCACCGATGCCCCAATCCCGACAGACCCGCAGCAGGGTTTTGAGGGTATCTACGCCGCGTCGGTGGCCCATGATGCGGGGCAGACCCCGGCGTTTGGCCCAGCGTCCGTTGCCATCCATAATCACCGCCACATGCTGGGGTAGGCGGTCGGGGTTGAGATCGGCGGGACGGACGTGGGGAACAAGGGGCTTGGGGGTCATTTTTTCTCTCGAGGAGACGACGATGCCGGACGAAATAAGCGGAGAAGAAAGGCGAGAGCCTGACTACTAAGTCTCCGCCCCAAGGTGCGGAGTTGGGGAGCCACGGCCTCACGATCCCCCGTTTTGGAGAACTTGGTGTTGAGGACGCTGCGCAGGCGGCTACTCGTCAAGGGCCGATCTAGGATACCGCCCTCTGCCAAGGAAATCGAGCCTGTTTCCTCGGACACCACCACACACACACAATGATCCACCCGCTCGGTAATGCCCATGGCGGCGCGGTGGCGGGTGCCCAACTGGCGCGAAGCGACCCGTTCAGAAATCGGCAAAATCACTCCAGCGGCGAGGATGCGCGATCCCCGAATCAGCATCGCTCCATCGTGGAGCAGGGTGGTGGTTTGAAAAATGGTCTGAATCAGTTCTTTAGAAACCTCGGCATTTAGCCGCACCCCCGGCACCGAAAAGTCCCGCTCGTCGATGGGTTTGTCTACCTCCAGAATCAGCAGCGCTCCCGTGCGGTTCTGGGACAGTTCCTTTACGGCATCGACAATTTCATCAATCACGCTGTCCGGTTGGGGCATGGTTTCGCGGGGTGGGCTGAGTAATTCCCACAGCCGCCCCTGGCCCAGCAACTCCAACAGTCGCCGAAATTCGGCCTGGAGGATGAAGGCCATGGCCACCGCCGAGCCAATCACGAGCTTATCCAGCACAAACCCTAGCAGCGTTAGCCCTAGGAATTTGCTGAAGGCCGCTGCCAGCATTAGAAAGATCAACCCCCGCACCATCCACAGGGTACGGCGTTCGCCAATCACCACCAGCACCACATAGCTGAGGGCCAACACCAGCGCAATATCGAGGGCCTGGAGCGCAAACCTGACCCGGTCTAGGTTGGTTAGCCATTGCTCCCAGGAATAGTTCATGCCGTGTTAGAAGGTGGTGCCTTGCGGACAGTGCGGAGGCGTCGAAGGTGAATTGGGGAAGATGGGATCAGCCGCCTAAACCTCACGAAAACTTTGAAGGTGGGCGGCTTATTGAGGCTGAACTGATCTATGCCTGGGCTGTCTTGAGGGCAAGCGATTCTGGTAAACAGTCTTGACGCAGGAGATCCTGGAGAGTTTCCCGCCGCAAAATCAGACGGGCTTCGCCATCGCCAACGAGAACCGCCGCTGGTCGGGGCACTCGGTTGTAGTTGGAGGCCATGCTGTAATTGTAGGCACCCGTGGCGGCAACGGTGATCACATCGTCGGTGCGGAGGGTGGGCAGGGGCGCATCTTTGATCAGAATATCCCCGGATTCACAGTGCTTCCCGGCTAGGGTGATGGTTTCGCTGAGGGGGGCCGACATGCGGTTGGCCACCAGGGCGCGATAGACCGATTGATAGGTGATGGGGCGCGGATTGTCGGACATGCCCCCATCCACGGCGGCGTAGCTACGGATGCCGGGGACTTCTTTTTGGCTGCCCACCCGATAGGCCGTCACGCAGGCGCTGCCGATCAGGGAACGACCCGGTTCACACAGCAGCCGGGGCAGGGGCAGACCTTGGGATTCGCAAGCGGCAACCACGCTCTCGCAGACGGTCTTCACCCAGGTATCAATGCTCGGTGGGTCGTCGGATTCGGTGTAGCGAATGCCTAGCCCGCCGCCCACATCCAGTTCCGTTAAGGTGAGGCCGTAGCGCTGGGCGGTGACGATCCATTGGGCCATCACACCACCGAGATCGGTGTGGGGGTTGAGTTCAAAAATCTGAGAGCCAATGTGAGCATGGACGCCGAGACACTGCAACTGGGGCTGTCCGGCAAGGAACTGGAATACAGATGCGATTTGGTCGGGATCAAAGCCAAACTTGCTGTCCAGGTGCCCGGTGCGGATGTATTCGTGGGTGTGGCACTCGATGCCGGGGGTAATCCGCAGCAGAATGGGTACGGTTTTGCCCTGCTGGGTGGCCAGTTCGCCCAGGGTCTTCAGTTCGTACCAGTTGTCTACCACAATGCGGCACCCGGTATCCAAGGCCAGGATCAACTCGTCCACAGCCTTATTGTTGCCGTGGAAGTAGATCGTGTCGGGATTCACCCCCGCTTCGGTGGCGGTAAACAGTTCCCCAGAAGACACCACATCGATTCCCAGCCCCTCGGAGGCCACAATGGCGCACACCGCCAAACAGTTCCAGGCTTTGGAGGCATAGAGTACCAGCGCTTCGCCGGGGTAATACTGCTCAAACCCCTGGCGGTACTGACGACAGGCGGCCCGTAGGCTGTGGTCGTCCAAAATATAGAGGGGCGACCCAAACTGCTCTACCAAATCCACCACATCGCAACTGCCCACCGTGAGGTGATCCGCATCATTCACGGCGGCGGTGAGGGGCAGCAGGTTTTGGTTGGGCGAAGGCGAGGGGGAATCGGTCAGGTAGCGGCGGCTGCTCTGGGTGCCCGCATTGGTCGGAGGAGAGGTGAGTACCATAGAAAAAATCAGAAAAGATCTGCGCTAAGTAAAATTGCTGTGCTGAGGGAGTAGGTTAGGGGGCAATGCAAACCCTAGGCCGAAATCACAGACGGCCCATGGCCCAGCCGCCGTTCGGGCATCCTCATAGACCAGTGTACAATCAAGGACTGTGTCGATTCCCTGCGCCATGGGGCAAATTTTCTGCGCCACCCCCACCCCCCATTACATTCCGGCCCTAGTTGATTTCGATCAACGGGTACTCGGTGGGCTATGGAGTGCCGACGGCTATCAGCGGGAAATGGACAGTCCTAATAGCTGTCTACGGGTAATCAGTCCGTCGCCGCTGGAGGCTGTTTCGGCAGACACAGGGCGTTCTGAACCCGCTGAGCCTGAATTTTGGGGGCTAGGCTGCTACTGGGCCATTTTGGACGAAGCCCACATCACCCTGTTAGGCATTCTCCCAACCCACCAGCGTCAAGGACTAGGACGGTGGCTATTGCTGCACTTATTAGAAGACGCCTGCGACCGGGGGATGAGCCGCGCCACCCTAGAGGTACGGATTTCCAACCAGCGGGCCATTGACCTCTACGAAAGCCTGGGATTTACCGCCCTGGGCACCCGCAAACGCTACTATCACGACGGGGAAGATGCCCTGATTCTCTGGCAAAATGCCCTAAAAACCGCTGCATTTCAGGAAAATTTGCGATCTCGACGCATCGCCACCGAGGCCCGATTAGCCCAACGGGGAATACAGATTATGGCCCCAAAAAATGTAGCCAACCGAACCTAAAACCGAACCATTAAGGTTGCGAAAATTAATATTTTCTTCCAAAGCCAGGGCTTGATCGGTCTTGATCCCAGGGTCATTTTAGAGATCGTGGGGATCCCGTCCCCCATTGGCAAAATCAATGGTTTGATGGGCCACAAACCACAAAAATCGCTGTGCTAGAATTTCCCTATCCGGCACGCACCAGGTGATAAATACCATCATGTTTGAACGCTTCACAGAAAAAGCTATTAAAGTCATCATGCTGGCTCAGGAGGAGGCACGTCGGCTTGGCCACAACTTTGTGGGCACCGAACAAATCCTACTGGGGCTGATTGGGGAAGGCACGGGCGTGGCCGCCAAGGTCTTAAAGTCCATGGGCGTCAATCTCAAAGATGCCCGTATCGAGGTCGAAAAGATCATTGGTCGCGGTTCTGGCTTTGTGGCCGTCGAAATTCCCTTCACCCCCCGCGCCAAGCGGGTGCTTGAACTCTCCCTGGAAGAGGCTCGGCAACTCGGCCATAACTACATTGGCACCGAGCACCTGCTCCTGGGTCTGATCCGCGAAGGCGAGGGGGTCGCGGCCCGCGTGCTCGAAAATTTAGGCGTTGACCTGTCTAAGGTGCGCACCCAAGTGATTCGGATGCTAGGGGAAACCGCCGAGGTTTCTGCCGGAAGCAGCGGTGGGCGCACCAAAACCCCCACCCTGGACGAGTTTGGCTCCAACCTGACCCAGATGGCTACCGATGGCAAGCTGGATCCGGTGGTGGGTCGGCAAAAGGAAATCGAGCGGGTGATTCAGATCCTCGGTCGGCGCACCAAGAACAACCCGGTGCTGATTGGCGAACCCGGTGTGGGTAAAACCGCCATCGCCGAGGGCTTGGCCCAGCGCATTGGCAACGGCGACGTGCCCGATATCCTGGAAGATCGCCGCGTGGTAACGCTGGACATCGGCCTGCTGGTAGCGGGCACCAAATACCGAGGCGAGTTTGAAGAACGCCTGAAGAAAATCATGGATGAGATCCGCACCGCCGGAAACGTCATCCTGGTGATCGACGAAGTCCACACCCTAATTGGGGCAGGGGCTGCGGAAGGGGCCATCGATGCCGCCAACATCCTCAAGCCCGCTCTGGCACGGGGTGAGCTTCAGTGCATCGGGGCCACCACGCTGGACGAGTACCGCAAGCACATCGAGCGCGATGCCGCCTTGGAACGCCGATTCCAGCCCGTGATGGTGGGTGAACCCAGCGTCGATGAAACCATCGAAATTCTCCACGGTCTGCGGGATCGCTACGAGAAGCACCACAAGCTGAAGATCTCCGACGAAGCCCTGGAGGCGGCGGCTAAGCTCTCGGATCGCTATATCTCCGACCGCTTCCTGCCCGACAAGGCCATTGACTTGATCGACGAAGCGGGTTCCCGCGTGCGCCTGATCAACTCCCAGCTTCCTCCCGAAGCCAAGGAGAAGGATCGGGAACTGCGCCAGGTACTGAAGGATAAGGACAACGCCGTCCGCTCCCAGGACTTCGATAAGGCCGGGGAACTGCGCGACCGGGAGATGGAACTGAAGGCCGAAATTCGCGCCATTGCCCAAAACAAGGCCACCGAAGATGCCGACGGTGAAGACCAACCTGTGGTTGGAGAGGAAGACATCGCCCACATCGTCGCCTCTTGGACGGGGGTTCCCGTGAGCAAGCTTACCGAGTCCGAGTCCGAGAAGCTGCTGCACATGGAAGACACCCTGCACCAGCGCCTGATCGGCCAGGACGAAGCGGTGAAGGCCATCTCCCGCGCCATCCGTCGTGCCCGTGTCGGTCTCAAGAACCCCAACCGTCCCATCGCCAGCTTTGTCTTCTCTGGCCCCACCGGGGTGGGTAAGACGGAATTGGCCAAGTCCCTGGCCTCCTACTTCTTCGGTTCCGAGGAATCGATGATCCGTCTGGATATGTCGGAGTTCATGGAGCGGCACACCGTTTCCAAGCTGATTGGTTCACCTCCAGGCTATGTGGGCTACAACGAGGGTGGCCAACTCACCGAAGCCGTCCGTCGTCGGCCCTACACCGTGGTGCTGTTCGACGAAATCGAAAAAGCCCACCCCGATGTCTTCAACATGCTGCTGCAAATCCTGGAAGACGGTCGCCTTACCGATGCGAAGGGTCGCACGGTGGACTTTAAGAACACCCTGCTAATCATGACCTCCAACATCGGCTCCAAGGTGATCGAGAAGGGCGGCGGCGGCCTCGGCTTCGAGTTCGAGCAGGATCAGGCCGAATCCCAATACAACCGGATTCGCTCCCTGGTGAACGAGGAACTGAAGCAGTACTTCCGCCCCGAGTTCCTCAACCGTCTAGACGAAATCATCGTCTTCCGCCAGCTCACCAAGGACGAGGTGAAGCAAATCTCCGACATCCTGCTGAAGGAAGTGTTCAACCGTCTGACCGAGAAGAACATCAACCTGCAAGTCACCGAGCGCTTCAAGGAGCGCCTGGTGGAAGAGGGCTACAACCCCAGCTACGGGGCACGTCCGCTGCGTCGGGCGATCATGCGCCTTCTGGAGGACACCCTGGCGGAGGAAATTCTCTCCGGTCGGTTGGGCGATGGCGACACCGCCACCGTCGATGTAGACGACAGCGGCAAGGTGACGATCCAGTCCGAGCATCGGCGTGAGTTGATCTCCGCCGAGAGCTAGGTTCAGGGGATAACCCTCACCCCCAGCCCCTCTCCCAGGAAGGAGAGGGGGGCCGGAAGGTATTCAAAGTCCCTTTCCCAAATTGGGAGAGGGATTTGGGGTAAGGGCGGCGAGGACTTGGCAATCTATAACTTCGGTTCCTTGAGGGGAGGGCTGCGTTAGCCTTCCCCTTTTACGTTTCCCAAGGTACGTTTCCCAAGGCCACGGCGTCCACGCGCTATAATCGCGATGTTTTGACCGATACCAATTTGACCGCGACCAAAACAGACTGAGGGGGCTATGGGCACCGCAGCAGCGTCGGAACCCACCATTTTGATCCTAGGTACCAGCGAGGGCCAAACTCGCCAAATGGGCCTCGACCTTCAGGAGGCGGGCTATCATCCGGTGACGGCCTATAGCCGCAAGGAAGGTCTCGCCTTGGCGGCGGACATCAGCCCAGCCCTGATTGTGGTGGATCGGCTGCTGGGCAACGAGTCGGGGTTAGCGGCCTGTCAAGCCCTGCGGCAACAGGGCATCAAAACGCCCATCGTGCTGTTGATGGTAAAGGAAAACCTGGAAGACCGGGTAGCCTGCCTGGAGTGCGGGGCCGACGACTATTTCCTCAAGCCCTACCGCGCCGATGCCTTTCTAAAAATTGTGCAGCTTTACCTACAATCCAGTCCCGCCGAGGTGGAAAGCCTGCGCTTTGGCGAACTCACCTTAGATCTGGTGAACCGCCACGCTATCCGCAATGGTCGCGTGATTGAACTGACCATGAAGGAGTTTGACCTGCTGAAGTACCTGATGGAGCATCCCCGTGAGGTGCTGCATCGAGAGCAAATCCTAGAAAACGTGTGGGGCTACGACTTTGTCGGCGAATCTAACGTGATTGAAGTCTATATTCGCTACCTGCGGCTGAAGATTGATGGCGAAGACGAAAAGCGCCTGATCCAAACCGTGCGAGGCGTGGGCTACGTTCTCCGCGAAAGCTAGTCTTTACCGTTCTGCTTCTGCTTAATAGCCCTACGTTCCGGTGGTACCATGGTTCCTCGATTTTTACCAACCTTGTTGCGATGGCGTACTGGCCTGTGGTCGGGCTGTTGCGTGGTGCTGCTGGCTGCGAGCCTAGGCTGTACCAATCCCCCGGTCACGGCTCCCACCCCGACGGAATCTGGCCCAGGATCGGACAATCCTTCCCTCAGTAGCCCACCAGCCAATGGTGCCAATCCAGAGCGTCCCGCTGTCTCGGAACCAGAGGCTGGTGATACATCCACAGAAACGAACGACAACGCCGCCACCGATACCACAACTCACTTAGGCCAACAGTTACCCATCACTGCCAAAACGATCCTCGGCGGTGAAGAAATCTTCCTGGAGGTGGCTGAAACCCCGGCCCAGCAAGCTATGGGGCTGATGTATCGCGATGCCCTGCCCGATGACCGGGGCATGGTGTTTCCCATGAATCGCCCCCGTCCGGTGCGCTTTTGGATGATGAATGTGCCCGTGGCCCTGGATATGCTGTTTATCTATCAAGGCCAAATTCAGGACATCGCCGCCGAGGTGCCCCCCTGCCCCGTGGCTCCCTGCCCCACCTATGGCCCCGATAATCAACTGATCGACCATGTGATTGAACTGCGGGCCGGACGCGCCGCCGAACTGGGCTTAGCGGTAGGCGATACGGTGGAGATTATCCCCCTAGAGTAGGCTAGGGCATGACTGGGCACCTCGAAAAATACTGAAGACACCCATCAGGATTATAGAAGCCCTTTCCAGGGATTGAGGCATGACTGGGCACCTCGAAAAATACTGAAGGCACTGTCTCACAATGAGACTCATGTCGAAATCTAGATTCCTGAAATATTTGCTAATAGCCCAATATTTGATCATTAGTATTTTGATTCTTAAAGAGATAGTCGATAGACACGAAAAGATGAGATCATAGACAGTATAAATTACTCACTTCTCATCAGGACTATGGGACAAAAAGGATTCTGGGACTTTGAGGAACGCCAGCAGGAATTGCTCAACAAAAATAAAACCTTAAAATATCTCAATGACATTATTCCT
>NZ_JACJRS010000068.1 GCF_014697375.1 Phormidium sp. FACHB-1136 | reverse complement strand
GGTGTTGTTTCGGGATCGCAAGCATCCGGGAGGCGTTCACCAACTTGCTTCACCCCAGCAATAACCGTCGTATGATGCACCCCTTTGACCCGCTCAACCCCTCTAAATCCGAGGCCGTTGGTGTACATCTTGAGACACTCACGTCGGACTTCATCGGAGTACCCCCGGTAGGGTTCGTAGGCATCCATAAACTGACGACCGCAAGCGACACAGATGTGATTTCGCTTACCTTTTCTCTTGCCATTTTTACGGATATGAGTGGCTCCACATTCCGGACATTGCATTGCAGATTACCCTAATTCATCTTTTAATTATGCAACGCCCAGAAGAGTTCATCCCCAACAGCGAAATCTACAGCGTTCCCCCCAGGGCACTGGTTTCTAAAAGTATGATTCTTGATTTCTCGTTGCCTAGATCTCTTGTATAGCAAGCGCCCTACAAGGCGTCCTACTTTAGCAGTTCAGTGCCGCCTAGACGGGGCAGACGTTCCCGCTCATCGTGGACGGTTTGAAGGAGTTGCTTGGCTCCTTCCCGCTCCGGGACCCTAGCGGCAACGACCTTCACCGATATCAAGAGTCCCATCCTATCGACCAGGGTAAAGCGCTTACGACCCTTGATTTTCTTGCCTCCGTCATAGCCGACCGATTGGCTCACCATCACCGCACTGGGCACCGTCTGGGAGTCCAGTGCTCCGGCGCTCGGTGTCGGGTGACGGTCTTCGGCCACCCGCACCCATTCCACCAAATGGTCATGCACCCGCTTCCAAGTCTGGTCATTGATCCATTGTCGGAAGTAGTCGTACACCGTGGAATAGGGTGGAAAGTCCTTCGGTAACAGCGACCAGGCGCAGCCCGTCGTCAGGACATACACAATGGCGTTGACCACCTCATACAGGTCAACGGTGCGAGGCCGTCCCGTGGCTTTTGGGTCAGGGAGCAACGGGGAGAGCAGATCTCACTGGTCACGGGTCAGGTGGCTCGTATAATCTGATGACATGGCTTCTAAGGGGCTACAGTGTTCATTACCCTGAGCCTAATACCGAGGAAGCCTTTTCTGCGATCCGGGTCGCTGTGTGCCAATTGATACTTTCCAAATATCCTCCAAGAAGCTGGAAAATCACATTGGCGCGATCTGGTATTTCATCCATCACTACAATGCGTCCTTACAGCTTTAGGACTACCTGCAATTTAAATGCATATCAGTTTACTTTGCTCTGTGTGCCGTGCCCCCACTCAGGGTTGGGGAGGATGAGGATTGTCTGTGGGATTGTCTGTGGGATCACCCATCGTAACCTGGGGGACAATCGATTCTGGATCGATCCGCTGAAGCAAGGAAAATGCCTGGGCCATCTGCACTGGGAACAGCAGCACCGTATTGGAGGGGCTGGCCCCGAGGCCATCGATGCTTTGCAGGGTGCGGAGTTCTAGGGCAATGGGGTTGCGAGCCATGATGGCAGCGGCCTGGGCCAAACTGCGGGCGGCAAGGCGATCCCCTTCGGCCTTGGTGATGGTGGCGCGTTTTTCCCGCTCCGCTGAGGCTTGGCGAGACATCATCCGCTTCAGGTCTTCGGGTAGCTCAATGTCTTGCAGACGGATGGCATCGATGTGTAGGCCCCACTCCCGTGCCTGGGCTTCCACAATGGCCCCAATCTGCTGCTGAATTTGCTCCCGTTCAGACAGCAGTTCATCCAAGGACAGCCCCCCCACCACATCGCGCAGGGCGGCTTGGGCATGTTGCGATACCGCAAAGCGAAAATCTTGAATCGAAGCCACTGCCTTTTGGGCATCTTTGACCCTAAAAAAGAGGGCGCTGTCGATTTCGGCGGGCACGTTGTCGCGGGTAATCACCTTTTGGCGAGGAATGTTGATGACCAGAGTTCGCGTGTCGATGAACTGCACCGCCTCTAGCACCGGAACCACATAAAACACCCCAGGACCACGCACATCCTGGAGCTTACCCAGTTGCAGAATCACGCCCCGCTCCCATTCCGCCGCCACTCGCACACCACCCACCACCACGCCCCAAAAGAGGGCCACCAAGCCACCCCCGGCCAAGCCCATCGTCCGCCCTCGCGGCGGCAAAATGGCCAACAACAGGGCCAGCAGCACAATCATCGGCCCCCAAAACAACACCTGACGTACCCCCCGCCCCAGAGACATATGCCCCTCGGTGGGCTTGGCATAGACGCGATTGGAACTCTCAGCGGCAGAATTGGTCATAACGGCGACCTTTGTACAGTGTTTTGTCCCAAGGCTAGCTAACCCCAGCCCCAAACGAGGGGACTATGGCGGAACTGTAATAGGCTTCACGATGGCCGTAATAAACGGGTCTACCGTTGCAGCAGAACCAACATCAGGCTGACCAACACCAGCGCCAGAATCGCCCCTAGCCCTTGGTAGCGGCGCAGCCATCGGCCCAGGGTTTCCCGCCGCGTAGGGGTTAGGTCATCCATGGCCTCATCCTGCAAGAGACGGTAGAGGGTGCAGGTTTGGGCCTGGGGTCGCTGGGGAAAATTGCAGCTATCGTCGGCATGGTAGCGGCAGGTAGGGCAGAGCGTGTCACCGACCTCAGCCCGATGGAGGGGAATGCCGGGGTGCCCGTGGGCCTTGAGGATAAGCTGACACCGAGGACATTGAAGGGCCGTGGCTTCAAGGGTGGCCTGACAGCGAGGGCAGGTCGGCATGGGCAGAACAGGTCGCGACGGGATGCTCGTATGCTAGCGCGTTGAGATAGGCGGGGATGGAGGGTTTGGGGCGCAGCGATGTGTTAGTACGGGGAGTCAGGCGGTGGGCGGCTGGGTCTTGAGGCGCTGATCGACCCAGCGTTTGGCTTTGTAGATGGCTTCGCGGCGGCTGTAGACACCGGGCACCGCCACGGCACAGCCCCGGTCGTAGGTGGCCCACACCGAAAACAGCGGCAGACCTTGATCCTCACTTTGGTCAAGATCAAGCTGAAAACCACGATAGGTAAAGGACATCACCACATGGGGGTAGTCGGGGTCGGCAAACAGCATGGGGGACTTGGGAAAGGAGGGTTACTTTGTTATGGCAAAAAAACGGAGCTTAGGCCACAACCTACGCCCAATGGCACAGAGGTTTACGACCTAGGGCTTTGGAATGGCTAAAAACCCGGTTTCTGAGTGGTCGGGCTATCGACGGGGCTGAGTCTGTCCGACGGAGAAACCGGGTTCTTGGCGGTACCGACCTTCTAGGTTCTAGGCGCTGGCTAGGTTCTGGGCCGCAAAGTCCCAGTTCACTAGGTGATTGAGGAAGGTATCGATGTAGTCAGGACGGCGGTTTTGGTAGTCCAAGTAGTAGGCGTGTTCCCACACATCCATGGTGATCAGGGGCACTTGGCCTGCGGTGAGGGGGTTATCGGCGTTGGCGGTTTTAGTCACCTTTAGGGTGCTATTCTCTAGCACCAACCAGGCCCAACCGCTGCCAAACTGGGTAGCCCCAGCGGTTTTGAAGGCTTCCACAAACTGGTCGTAGCCACCGAAGTCGGCCTCAATTTTTTGGGCCAGTTCCCCCGTGGGGGCACCACCGCCACCGGGCTTGATGGAATTCCAGTAAAAGGTGTGGTTCCAGGCTTGGGCGGCATTGTTAAAGACCCCCTGCATTGAGGCATCCCCGGCAATGGCTTTGATCACCGTTTCAATGGGTTGGCTGTCGTGGGGGGTACCCGCTACGGCCTTGTTGTAGTTGTTCACGTAGGCGGCATGGTGCTTGTCGTGGTGGATTTCTAGGGTTCTTTGCGAGAGGTAGGGCTCTAGCGCATCGTAGTCGTAGGGCAAGGGAGCTAATTCGTAGTAAGCCATGGGGCTCCAACGGGTAAAAGACGCCCGGATTATAAAACCCAGTCCAAAGCCTGCGCTATGCCTATGGGGGGGAGGGGCATCGGCCCTCAGTTGAGCCCCAAACGTTAAGAACCATCGCATTATCCTTTCCAGGGGTAAATCGCTGGATAACAATAAAAAGTGGGCTTAACGGTTCGCAATATTCCGCTCACCAAGGTGTTTTTGGCATCTGGGTGTCGCCTGGAGATGCGGTGTCCCAACCCTGAAATCTCAATCCGTCCCATCGTTGCAGCGCAAGTTTTTATACGTCCTATGGCCTACTACTGGTTCAAAGCCTTTCACATTATTGGTGTCGTCGTCTGGTTTGCGGGGTTGTTTTACCTGGTGCGCCTGTTCATCTACCACGTTGAAGCCGAGGCCGAGCCGGAACCCGCTCAAAGCATCCTCAAAAACCAGTACGAACTGATGGAGCGGCGGCTCTACAACATCATTACCACCCCCGGCATGGTGGTGACGGTGGTCATGGCCGTAGGTTTGCTGGTGCAGATGCCGGAATACCTCAAAGACGGCTGGATGCACATCAAGCTGGGCCTGGTTGGGCTGCTGCTGGCCTACCATTTCTATTGCGGACGGCTGATGCGCCAACTGCACCGAGGGGAATGCCAATGGTCTGGCCAAAAGTTGCGAGCCTTAAACGAAGCCCCCACCCTCTTGCTGGTGGTGATTGTGATGTTGGTGATCTTCAAAAACAGCTTCCCCACCGGAGCCACCACCTGGCTCATGGCAGGGCTGGTCGTATTCATGGCCGCGACCATTCAGCTCTATGCCCGCAAGCGCAGGCTAGATAAGGAAAAAGCCCTCGCTGCCCAAGCCACCCAGGAACTTCAGGAGGTTTCCTAAACCATGCACACAGCCAACTCCGTCTGATTTGAAGCGATTCCGGCTTCCCGCTCCGCAGTACCCAGGACTGGTCTCTTGGATTGCCCTGCCCTCCTGATCCGTTCAAGTTACTCCATACACCCAATCTCGCACAGCCAGAGCCGTGGCAGGGGCCAGCAAGACGCCGTTGCGGTAGTGCCCGGTGGCCAACATCACATTTTGGTAGCCTTCCAGGGGTTTCAGAACGGGGGCGGCTTGGCTCTGGGGTCGGGGGCGCAGCCCAAACCAGCGGTCGGTGATGGTGCCCTGGGCTAGGGCGGGGCAGTAGGCCAGGGCTCCCTGAAACACCTCATCTAAGCGCGTGGGGTCGGGGGGATGGGCCAAAAACTCGGCGATGGCAGCTTCTGGATCGTCGGGGTTGGCGGGAAATTCTACCGTAGCCCCGATCCAGTAGTCGCCACCCCCTAGAGGCACCAGGTGAATATCGTTGCCGTTGATGACGAGGGGAACCTCTGAAGAATCGAGGGGGTTAGGCAGATGCAGCCGCAAACCTTGCCCCAGCACTGGCCCTAGGATGGTCGGCTGGTGGAGCGAGGCCGTGAGCGGGGTACTGCCTAGGCCCGCCGCTAGAATCACCCGATCTGCGGCGAAGATTTGGGTGGGGGTATGCACTTCGGTACAGGTCGCCTGTGGCGGTTCTCCGGCGGTCACCGCCTCGAACCCGACCACCGCTTCCCCAACGTGGAAGGAGACGCCCCGCTGGGCTGCCGCTGTTATTAATGCCTGAGTCAGTTCCGTGGGGTGAACCTGAATATCCTGGGGAGAATATATCCCCATCACCGCTTGGCTCACCGCTAAATATGGACAGCGCTCAAGGATTTGATCCGGCGTCCAAAGCTCTAAACGATATCCCTGTCCTTGACGGATGGCTTGGAGCGATTGCCAACGGGGCAGGGCTTTGGGGTCAAACACGAGGCTGAGAATGCCCTGGTTGTGCTGGATGGGATGGCCAAGGGTCGCTTCGAGTTCTGGCAATAGGGTTTGATAGCGGCGCAGGCTTTGTTCTCGCAGTCGCCAGTTGCGACCCTTGGCCTTTTGGCTAATCACCGCCATCGCCACGCCCAGGGCCGCTCCGGTGGAACCACTGGCGGGTGGGTGGGGATCAATGACGGTGATCACCAGATCAGGGCTTTGGCTGAGTTCATAGGCGATGGCAGCCCCGATCACGCCACAGCCTACAATCACCACTTGCTTCAAGGCGGTTATGGCACCTATGGGAAGGTGGGCACCAAACGGAGGAAGTTGTCGAAGTCATCCAAGGCGTTGCGGTACTCCTGTCCAGCAATCACCTGCTGTCGGTTGGCGGCGGCTTCGTCCAGGCGTTCTAGGTGAGCATAGAGTTCTTGGGCCAGGGCTTGAGCCTTTTCCTTGTCCTTGGGCAGTAGGGTGGCCGCCAAACGGTTAGATCGGGCGCGGAGTTCACCCATGGGGCCGTGGATGAAGCTCTGGACATTCACCCAATCTTCTTTTTGAATGTAGCCTGCCAGTTCGGGGAAGCGTTTGCGTAGGGTGGCCACCCCAGGGCTGTAGAGTTCCACCTGTTGCAGTACCGCCGGGGTGTAGGTGGTGGGTGCTTTACTGACAGGGCCGCCGCCACAGGCCACCAGCGTGGTGGCCATCACAGCAAGCAGAATTCCGAGCAGGGGTCTAAACCGTCCCATAATCATGGTCTCTACGTCTCTCAAAACAGGTCTCTCAAAACAGGATAAATCACACCCAAAATGAGCTTCCGGACAAATTGCCCTATGTATTCTACGCCCCTAGGTGAAAGTTTATCTGCTTGCAGCCAGTATCGCCGACGGAGTCAGCGCAAGACAACCCATGAGCAAGCAGGTTATCTTGCCAGCAATGTCGAAGTTGTCTAGGATAACGGCCCCCGAATGCCCAAGCCTTCCCGTACCTACCACGACCCACTCCATGGGGCGATTACCCTGCACACGAGCGACCCCGAAGAGGCATTGCTGATTCGGCTGATCGATACCCCGGCCTTTCAGCGGCTGCGGCGGATTCGGCAACTGGGGCCAGCCTACCTCACCTTCCACGGGGCAGAAAGTTCGCGCTTTACCCATTCCCTAGGGGTGATGGCCCTGGCTCGCCGTGCCTTTGACCCGCTGGTAATCCGATACCCTCAGTTGCGCCCCCACCGAGCCACCGTCCTCTGTGCAGCCCTGTTGCATGATATTGGCCATGGCCCCTTTAGCCACACGGCGGAGGAAATTTTTGGCCTGCACCATGAGCATTGGACCCAGCGCATTATCCAAGACATCCCTGCCATTCGAGACCCGCTGCACCAGTATTCCCCCAACCTGATCCCCAGTTTGGTGCAGGTCTATACCCACACCCACCCGGTGCCGCTGGTGTGGCAGTTGGTCTCTAGCCAGTTGGATTGCGACCGTTTGGATTACCTACTGCGCGACAGCTACTCCACCGGGGCCAGCTATGGACGGCTGGATCTTGACCGCATCCTTATGGCGTTGGAACTAGAACCGGACAGCAACCGCCTGGTGGTGGCCCACAAGGGACTTTCCGCCATTGAGCATTACCTGGTGGTGCGTCACTTTATGTATGCCCAGGTGTACAACCATCCCAAAAATATTGCGGCGACCTGGCTGCTCAAATGCGCCTTCCACCGTGCCTGCACCCTCCATCAATCGGGGCAACTCGCGGTGGATGACACCGTGGCGGCGTGGTTGCAATCGGCCCACGTTCCCCTCAGCCTTAGCACCTATCTGGCCGCCGATGATGTCGTGCTGAACTACCACCTCCAGCGCTGGCAGTGGGGGGACGATGCGCTACTGGCGGATCTCTGCCGCCGTTATCTGGATCGAGACTTGCTAAAAACGCTGGAAGTCACTCGTCTGTCAGCGGATCAGCAGCAGACCTTCCTGGCCCAAGTGCAAGCCCACCTGGATCGTCAGGGGCGACCGGGCCACACCTACGCCACCCTCGAACACACCTGGAGCCGAGGCTACACCACCTATCAACAGGGCATCCATATGCATGTGGACAATGCCTTTACCGACATCAAAGATCTGTCGCCCCTGGTGAACACCCTCAGCCAACCCTCGGAGCGCATTTGGCTGATCTATCCCCGCGACATTCAGCCCTGGGTGCAGGATCACTACGCCGCCTACTAGGGGCTGGTGAGCGCTGGCGATGGGGGCCAAATCACGATAGGGCGAGCTAAATATAGCGAGTCAGGTTGATGCGGTAGCGTTCCTTTTTGGTGACGGCCACCTCGCCAATGGAGAGCCGTCCTTTGCCGCGAATGGCGACCAAATCTCCGGCGGCGAGGTTGTGGCTGGGCTGGGTGATGGTCTTCCAGTTCACCCGCACATCGCCAGCGGAAATCAGATCGGCCATTTTGCTGCGCGACATGCCAAACCCCGCCGAAGCCACGGCATCCAATCGCAGGGAGGCTTCCACGGTGGTCAGTTCCTTAGTTTTGGGGGGGCGCACTTTCAGTTCCTCCCAAGGGATAACCTGGGTTTTGACCGGAACCGACCGCACCTGGGTGAGGTGGAGGGTGAGGAAGTCCGCCAGTTCGGGCACCACAATGGCCTGGGCACCCCTCTCGCCCAGCACAATAATGTCGCCCACCTTGTCGCGCACGAGGCCCGTACCCAGCAGCGAACCCAGGAAATCCCGGTGGGTAGCGGGGTCGAACATAAAGTTTCCGGCCATGCTTACCAGGGCGAGGGGAATGGGGCTGGCCTCTAGGGCTAGGGGCAGGTCGCTGCGGGCCATGGCGAGGCGCTGCCGTTCCGCCTGGGGATAGCCGCCCCAGCCCAGCATGTGGACATCCGTGAGACGCTGAAAGACACCCTCCGCCTCCATTCGCTCCGGCGGCGAGAGAAAATCGGTGACAACCACCTCCCAAGTTTTGATGGCCTGATCCGCCTGATCCAAAAGTCGGGCCAGACAGTCGCGGTTTTCAACGGATTTCAGCAGGTCATCCTTGGGCAGCATAGGCACAAATAATCATCAGCAAAGGGGCTGTGTTCACTTTACCGCCATGGGAAGGTGTGATGGCTGAAAGCAGACGGTCAGGGTTGGTTCCTTGGAGGCCGACGGTGCCTGCCGCCCAGTCAGACTGTTCTGGACACCAGGCCAGGAACTCATCCATTCTGCGATTTTAGCTCAAGGGTATTGCCCCATTGGCCCCGTTGGTAACACCACCTTTTTGCACGGCTTCACCTCCGTCTTCGGCATTTGTCGCCAGCCCTAGGGGTTGACTTAACCTTCCCTTTCCGGCAGCAGAATAGAGCTTATAGAGAGGTTTGTGGGTGTTAGGCTTCGTTCCTCAATCCAACCTACGGCGAGCGATAGCACTGGTAGCTTACATTCTCCGCTAGAGCGGTGGGTGAGAAGTGAGGTAGAGGAATTCTATTGAGGATGTGGGTGTTGGGTTGCGATTGTCGGTGGAAGCCGATGGGGTGGTGAGAACGCTTAACCCAACCTACGGCTACGGCTTGATGACAATCGAACGAGTGAACAGAAGATTAGCTCCGCCTGGTGGAACGCGATTATTACGAGTAACAGTTTGACCGTTGCTTGCTTTGTACTTGTCACCTTTCTTGACAAATGTCAGCGCTTCGAGTTGAGCAGCGATAGTTCCAACCGGACCAGAAATGCCAAGTGTGGGGTCGTACTCCTTGTTGCCAACTTGAAGCCATTCATGTCCGTCGCCAAAGAAAATACGGTTGACGGTAGCGTACCCTTTAATATTGCCCCACTGCTGAACGTTTCCGTGGAATGTGGTCTCTCGCGTCAGAATTCCAGTGCCAGTGCCAATTCCTGCAAGCGGTTTAGTCAACATCGGGCGCATATCCTGCACGGGAAAAGCGCCTGGTACACCACTAGGAAGAACCGCTTTGAACACCTCAGTTAAGATATTACTAAGTGTCATACAAGGCGCTCGTACAGCATCAGTAGTATTACCGAGAAGGAAGTTAGCAGTACTAAACTCCGCAGAGTTAGTTGCGTAGCCCAAACCCGTGTTTGGCTGGTCACCAAGGAACATAGCAAACACGCTGTCAGCAACATCGGTGATCGATGGTTGATCTTTTGTTGCAATATCATCCTCAGCGGCATCAGAAATACGAACGATAGGCATTTTCTCTTGTAGATCAGCATATATTTGAGGTGTAGCTTTAAGCTTTAATGCATTACGAAATGGCGTATACTGCAACATTTGCATAATCTGATTTTCGTGGTCTTGGGCAGCATGTGGGAGGATGAACCGAGTGATAGCTTCGTCAGCCTGCTTTTTAGTCATCCAACTATAGTCGGCGATCCCCTTGATAGTCATTGAAGTCAATTGCCCAGCGCCAACTGCCTTGTGAGGAGCTGCAAAGAAAATCGTCGCCCATTCTGCTCGATCGGTCGTTTTCAAGGCATCTGTAACGGTTGTCTGAAATAGTTCGTAATGCTGATCATAAAGCTCCCCACCTTTTTGTTGTGTCAGGTTCATGTTTCTCTCAGTAACAGCCTGAAGGTACTCGGCAACAAGTGGTGCCAATTCAATAGCATGCGCATCACTAATCGATTGGATCTTAATGTCGATGATTGACTTGAGGTTATCGACGAAACCTTGACGAACGCTTGTGTGCCCTTTCTGTGCTTTCTTGGTTTCCCACTGATGGATAGCTAATTTAATATCATAAAGCAGCGAGCGCTGTTCCGCCTTCTTGTCATCACTGTTTCGGATGGCGTCAAAGCGCTCAATGCAGTCGTCGATTAACTTAAGTTCATTAGAGCGTTTTTTATAGTCAATTTTTGAGTCAGCTTTCCATGTGTCTTTGTCTGGAACATCGGTGTAGCGAAATATGATGTCGGAGGTAGCGCTACTCAAGCGATCTCTGCCAATATGAATAGCATTTGATGAAGATAAAGTCTTAGCAGTTGAATGTTTCTGTACTGGTTTGGATGGTTGAAGCGATCGCTGCACCGACCTCCCATTTTGCTGCACCACATGGGTCAACTCATGGGCAATTAACTCTTGCCCACCGCGACTTCCAGGCTGATAAGCACCCTGGCGAAAGAAAATATCTTGCCCCGTAGTAAAAGCTTTGGCTTGAATAGAACGGCTTAGCTGGTCAGACTGGGTATCGGTATGCACCCGCACACCGCTAAAGTCGGCCCCCATGGCTTGGCCCATTTGCATCTGCAAGGTAGGCGCTAGGGCTTGTCCATTTCCTCTAGCTCGCTGAATTCCATCTTCTAGGTCGGGCGAAGCATCCCCCTCTATAACTCCTTCAGAGAAGGCCGATTTCATTTGTAGTTTTACCCCAGGGGGCATTGCTGACCGCTGGGGCATTGGTTTCATCTGTAGCTCATCGTCTTCAGACAGTTCTAGCCGCTGAATCATCGGCTTCATTTGTAATTCGTCGTCTTCATCGAGCAGGGTTTCCCGCTGAAGCATTGACTTCATTTGCAAGATAGGTTGCTCTGGCCAAGCCTGTCGTTGGACAGATTGGGCTTGGTAGGTTCGATTTTCGGTAGGCAGATTGGCGGCGGGTGAATGAATACGCTGTACGACCTGAGCCGCCACGCGGTCGGCTTCCTGTTCATAGGGGTCGTTCGGTGCGCCGATGGTGAGCTTGGGCTGTAGGGGTGGGGGCGATCCGCCAGCCGCTCTCACCTGAAAGTTCAGCTTGGGAAAGGCGGGGGCACTGTCTAGGGCAGGGGCATCGGGGGTGGCAAGGTCAGGAGTCTGGACATCAGGGGCGGCAACATCAACCTGGGGCGCAAAGGGGCGCGGGGCCATCGCATGGGATGGGGTGGTAACGGGCGCGGGGGAAGACTTTTTCTGAAAGTCCGGTTGCGACGGCTGAGCCATGGCGCACCTTGAATGGGAGTGGGAATGCCCTATTTTTTCATAGTGGGCTGGGGAGTGTCGTTAGACGATGGTCGAGTATTTGGGCTGTTGGGGGGTGAATGGCTTGGAGGCTGGCCCGTTTACAACCCTGCCCTAAACACCTGCTGCGCTGTCAGCGAAAAATCTGGAAATACTGCCGACACAATCCGTTCATCGCCGCGAAACTGTCGGAGTTCGTACTCTTCCTCTACCAAAGTACAGACCGTAATAGTGGGTTGCTTGGGGTTGCCGATGTAGCGTCTGCCGCCCAGCCCCAGGTAATCCACAATCCAGTATTCTTCGATGCCAAGGCTTTCGTAGTCGGCCATTTTGAGGGCGTAGTCATCCCGCCAGTTGGTGGAAACGACCTCAACCACCAGCTTCGCCGATGTCCCCCGCTCGATTACCGACGCCCTATCCCAGCGAGGTTCAGTTGCTAGGCATGGGCGATCCAGAACGGTAATATCGGGTTCATAGCCCGTATCGTCAGAAATGCACAGAATACATTCTCTGGGAATAAAGTAAGGAGCCTGCATTCGGGCGATGGTCTGGTTTAAAGCGTTGATGATAAATCCAGTGATTTCTGAATGCTTACCCCTGGGTTTTGGCATTTCAACAATTATCCCGCGCCGTAATTCATAGCGATATTCAGCATTTTCCGGGTACCAGACCAGGAACTCATCGATTGAAATTGGGGATTTGTCAAACGCGGCAATCATGGCGATAGATCTTCCCGCAATCGTGTTTCAAAATTCTAAGCTACCTAAATTTAGGTTAAACTTCGGTTCCTCAGTTTTCGCATACATGAGCCTTGCTTTTGAGTGAAGATTATTGACGTATCCCCCAAAAAACACCTTATTGAATTAAGCCATACAAGGTCTTAAACCAAGTCACAAACCTCTGCGCCTTGGGATGATTAGGATGTAGAATACGCTCCATGACGGCTTGATGCAGTTGTCGCCCTGGAGGATCTTGCCAAGCTAGCCAGGTATAAATATTGGCTTTATCAAAATGAGTATCTGTAAATACAGCACCTTTACGTTGAGCTTCATTGGTTGCGGATTGGGCAAACTGCCAGAGTACTTCACTGTCTGTCGGAATCATGTAAGTCAAGAAAGTTTCCAGCATGCCGCGCATTTTGTTGTCGGGCATCATCCATATTCCAAATTGAATCCCAGTGGGTGTAGTATGTATTAAGCCCTCTTCAGGCAAAGCTTCTGGAAGATCGGGAATACTCTTCAAACTTGCATTTTTAATGCTTTGCCAACGTCCCACAGGATTGTCATCGGCATCAACCATGATACCGAGTGCAGAAAGCCCAGAAGCTTGTAACTCTGTTGAAATTACATCTGGATTAACCAACTTTTGATAGCCATCATACTCACGAATGAAGACAATTGGATTTTTACTAGTTCCCCAATTTATCCCATTAGCTTCGATTACTTCCGGTATGACGAAGCGATCCTGCTTTCCCTCAACGAGAAGAACTCTGGGGTAAATAACAACCATGTTCTACCGCACCTCAATTCCTCGTTCAGCGGCGATTACAACTTGTCGCTCCGTAAACACAATACTATTTTGCTTTCCTTTCTCAATTCTCTGAATTGTGATACCTTCTTCACTTGGGTCTTCATTACTTGCAATTTCAGCAAGGCTCATCCAGCAGTCACTGTTATGGGTTGTAGCAAAAACCTGAACATTAAGCCGCTTGGCTGCTTCCCATATTAATTTCCACATGTCAGACATGGCACTGAAATGAAGCCCCGTATCAATCTCGTCAACCAGCAAAATACCATTCCTTGCATTAACAATAGCTAACGTAAGTCCTAGCATTCGCCAGATTCCATCGCCCATGCTACCAATCGGTATACGTTGGTCTCCATCCGCAAGCCTGACAACAAAGCCGCTACGAGTACCTGTGTATCTATATTTGTCAGAACCGACTGAGGCAATGCGATCAATGCTTGGTTCAATGGTTTGGAGTGCTTCTGTAACAAGGGCTTCCTCTGGAGTTAAAACAACTTGATCAAATAACTCAATCATTTTCTCGCTGGTTAGGGATGAAGAGGTTACAAATTGTGTCCTGGAATCTGAGTTCTTCAGATCTCTGCGAATACGTCTTACATGATTTAATGACAACCCCTCTTTGGAGGATAAAGGAATATGAATACTTTCATCTTCCTGCCCTAACCATTCAATGACTAATACAAGTTCACGTAATTCCTCAAATAATCTCAGCTGTTCTTCGTGTTTTACAGATACTACGATTCCCTCGTTCTTATTAATTCCCTCATTCTCATTATTAGAATCAATGCCCAAAATTGAAAACCTGCGGCCTGCATCGATTCTATGTCCGTAAAAAAGGTGACGAATATCCAACTCCCGACCGTTACCCTGTTCATCACTTAACATGCATTCACCACGACCGATCATTACTTCGCGTAGTAATTCAAGGTTAGAGTGAGAGTTAAGAAGTTGGATGGCTTCTAAAATAGAAGTTTTTCCACTATTATTGGTGCCAACAAGCAGGTTCAGCTTGCCAAGCTGCTGAAGCTCAAACATTCGGAAACAACGAAAATTTTCAATTCTCAATGATTTCAGCATGTTTGATGATTTGCAAAAGTGATAGTGACTATTCCAAGATGAAGAAGTTTGTAACCCTCCGTGCTCTATCTTAATTATAGGGCGATACTACTGCATACCACGAGGGCTAACACAAGGTTATCTGTCTCTATACAATTTTATCAATACGCTTAAATCTTACACCCAGCCTTTGACTTCGGCATCGGTGAGGGGGCGTTCGAGTTTGAGGTATTCGCTGCGGGCAGCTTGGAGCAGGTGGGCCATGGCGATGGGTTGGTCGGCATCGGCGGCGAGGAAGGCGGCATTGAGGGCAATGTTACGGATGTTGCCACCGGGGACGTTGAGGCGGGCCAGTTTGGCAAAATCTAGACCTGCTTGGGGGGCTTGGGAGGGGAAGCTGCGTCGCCAAATTTCGGTGCGCTGGGCCACGTCGGGGAAGGGAAATTGCACCACGAAGCGAATCCGGCGTAGGAAGGCTTGGTCGAGGGAGGCTTTCAGGTTGGTGGTGAGGATGGCTAAGCCCCGGTAGGCTTCCATGCGTTGCAGGAGGTAGCTGACTTCTAGGTTGGCGTGGCGGTCGTGGGAGTCTTTGACCTCGGTGCGTTTGCCAAACAGGGCATCGGCTTCGTCGAACAGCAGCACCACGCCGCTGCCCTCGGCGGCATCGAACACACGGCGCAGGTTTTTCTCGGTTTCGCCGATGTATTTGCTGACCACGGCACTGAGGTCGATGCGGTAGACATCCAAATCCAGCGCGTGGCCCAAAATTTCGGCGGAGAGGGTTTTGCCCGTACCGCTGGCTCCGGCAAAGAGGGCGCTGATGCCTAGGCCACGTTGTCCCTTGTCGGCAAAGCCCCACTGTTCGTAGACCTTGGCCCGCTGGCGCACATGGGCGGCCACTTCCTTGAGGATGGCCATTTCTCGGTCGGGCAGCACCAGATCGTCCCAGGTGGCGGCGGGGTGGATGCGCTGGGCGAGGGCATCCAGTTGGGGTCGGGCCTGGGTGCGGCAGGCTTGCCAGAGGGCGTTGGCTAGGTCGGTGTCGGTGTGACCTTGGGCGGTATGGCAGGCGGTTTCGATAGCATCGCGGCTAAGGTTGAAGTGGGCCACCAGGGTATCTAAATGACCGTTCAAGGCGACCACCTGATCCCCCAACTGATCCACCCAAATCTGGCGCTGTTCCTGGGGCGAGGGCAAGGGCACCTCCTGGGCCACCTGGGGGCGATGGCTGGGGGCACGGCGATCTGGGGCGGTGAGGATCAACGGTGCCACAAGGCCATCAATCAGGTCGGTAATGGCCCACTCCCGCTCTGGGCCAAGGGTTTCGGTGCCGCAGGTGAGCATCAGCACCCGCTGGTTTAGGTGCCACTCCCGTTCCCAGAGGTCGCGCAGGAGGTGGCCCTGGGCGGGGTCGGGGGGGAGGGTTGTGGCGGCTAACGTCCACACTTCTCGATCCAACAGGTCACAAAGGGTGACGGCGACGGCGGCTAAACTGGCTTGGTCTCGCCCCCACAGATGAATGAGGGGCAGGGGGCGGTGGGCCTGGGAGGCCGATATCCAGGTTTGGGCCAGGGGAATGGCCAGGGTGCGGTACCCCTCGCAGGTGGGGCCTGGGAACAGGCGTTTAGCCCCCAGGCCGAGGAGGCGCTCGTGGAGGGTGTGATGGCCCATCAGTCGGTGCAGAATTTGCTCATCCAAGCGCAGGGGGCTGTCTACCAAGGCATTGCCGGGGCCAAGTTCCACAATCCGCCGCCGCCGCAGGGGAGCATCAGGGGGCAAGGCCGTCCAGTGGGCATCAGGGTTGAGAGCGAGGGCCAAACTCCAGGTGGGATAGGGCCGATGGGGCGGCACGGCAGCACAGAGAGCGGGCCAGTGGGGATCCAACTCCATCCCCAGACAGAGCAACACCACCTGGCGCTCGAAGGCGGAAAGACCTAGGCGGCGGCAGAGGTGATCGAGGGTGGGAGTGGGGGGCGGGGAATGGGGTTTAGAAACCGGGAGTTCGGGGTTCGGGGATTGGGGATCGGGGGAAGCCAGGGCTTGAAGACGCTGGTGTAGATCAGCCACTTCGGCCTGAAGGGCCTGATAATTGGTGATGAGATCCGCTGAGGGAGCCGTAATCGACCAAGGGGTGGCAGAAAATGGGGAAGTCATAGCACGTATCCGTCAAGGGGCCGTGTCGGATCTGGATGCGGCGTAGGCTTGGCGGGTCTGCCGTGCCCGTTGCAACAGTTGGAGGAGCGTTTTGGTGGTTTCGTCCTGCACGGTGCCATATTCGGCAATTTCCGCCCGCAGGGAGGCCACCTGTTCCGATAATCCCTGTTCGCGGCTCATCACCACCAGGGCCATGTCTTCAAACAGCATCGCCAGCTCCCCCAGTTCGTCGGGGCGGCGGGCCACGGCAGCGAGGTCATCGGAGGGATATTGGTTTTGCTTCACCTCGTTGGCGGTTTGGGAAAGTCGCTGGATGGGCTGGGTGAGCCAACGGGAGAGCATCCCACTCAGCAAGGTCACCGCTCCGGTAACGGCCAGCCCCCACCACAGCGTACGGCGGGCGTTGCGGTAGATATCCCCAGCAAAGTCGGCCTCTGGCACCGTTACCACCATCAGCCAGTTGAGGTTGTCGTGGCGGAAGGGGCGAATTTCTACCCAGTGGCGCTGGTTGTCAATCATCACCCGAATGGACTTCTGGGCATTGGGATCGGCCAGTTCGGCGGCGTGTTGGTCAAGGTATTGAGCCGTAGCCTGAATCACCGGATCGTCACTTTCTAGGGATTGGATCTGCACCATTTGGCCCACGGCATTTTCCTTAAAGGGCAACCCCTGGGAGATGGCCACGAGTTCTCCTCGGCTGTCGGGGGCAAGGTCAATAATGAACGCCTTGCCGTTCTCGCTCACATCCAGTTCCTGTAAGAACTGACTGAGGGACTTTAGGTATAAATCCACCGCAATCACCCCAGGAATTTCGCCGTCCACCGGAGCCATGGGCGTGGCGCGGGTGAGGATCAAATCCGGCGGGTTGGCCCCATAGTATATCTCTGACCACAGGTGGCTTTGCTGGGCCTGCACCTGCCGATACCAGATCCGCTCGCGTGGGTCGTAGACCTGGTTGACGGGTTCCCCCACCACCCGCCCCTGGCTATCCAAGGCATAGACTTGGCGATTTTCCCCGGTGGTGGCATCGCGACGAGCATAGCGAAAACCGCCACCCGGAATTTGCCCCACCAGGACAAGATTTCCCGATTGATCCCCATAGTAGACCGCATCGACAACGGAGGAATACTGCGTCAAATGCCAGAAGTATTGCCGCAGCCGCTCCGGGTCATCGGTGCGCAGCCCCCCTGAGGCAAACTCCTTCTGCACGAGGTCTGCCAGGTTAGCCATATGGGTCATGTGATCCTCTAGGCGCTGATCGATGCGGTTGGTGACCTCGGTATTGATGGTATTGATGAGTTTGGCCACCGCTGCCCGACTGGCATAAAACGCCAAGGCTCCGGTCAGACCAATTCCCAGCACCAGGGGCACCAGCATCATCAGGGGCAATGTCCAGCGAATTGACAACCAGCGCTTGACCGGAGTGCGGTCTGGGGGTTCCACCGGGGAGGGAAACGCAGAAGGCGAGGCGGAAGACGATGGGGAAAGGTGACTGGATGCCATAGAACGCCGTTGCTCCACTGCTGGATAGGGGATGGATAGGGGATGGATAGGGGATGGATAGGGGATGGACGAGGGAGACATGAAGGCCGGGGGCAGGGAACCGTTGGGGCGGATAAGTTGGGGGACGGCCTAGGGAATCTGCACCGTGAACTGCCCTGGATTGAGGATGGAAATCACCCCGGCCCAGGCACACATACATTTGCTGCTGTTGTTGAGCGCTGGAAAGGTGCCCAGCAACACCGTGGGCGACCCCGGTGCCCAGGGGGCCACCGTCACTGGAACGCAGGGCATGGGGGTGAGCACACCGAGAGCCGCCGCCGTTGCCGCTGCCACCGTGGGATTGGCTAGGGAGGTACACATACCGAAGGGCAGAATGTTGACCATGGGGGCAAAGTCCATAATGCTTGCGGCCAGCGGCCCCCCGGCCATCGTTGGTGGCCCCTTGGGAATCACCATCAACGAACTGGGGGCGACCCCAAAGGAACATTGCAACGTGGCTCCCATGACGACTTGTATACCCATGCTTGATCTATCCCCTTCGGATTTTGAGAGCGGGGAAACCCCACCCCTACGGTTGATTCAATTGCGCCTATCCCCTGTCCCTTAAACTGTTAGCCATCTAAAATACAATCACCAGATCAATCAAAGATCCTTATAGCAAGCGCTACTGAGAAAAGCGCTATGCAATTTAGATGCACATCAGCTTAATCTCTAACACCTCAATTTATTTTCACTATTCCCCCTTGAATTTTGGTCATGCCGCTGCCCTGAATATCCACCATGGCCCCCTGCATTTTGGCTTGCCCAGTAGCTTTCACCGTCACCTGGACGCCGCTAATTTCAATCCCGGATTGGCTGATTTTGATAGAATTGCTACCCACTTTTAGGGTGATATTTTGAGTTCCGGTGAGGGTAATATTGCCGCCTTTAATGTCGATGGCGCGACTGGTGCCACTGGTGCCGGACTGAATTGTCATATCCCCAGTGGAGGTGAGTTCGACCTTGGTGCCGTTGTCGTCTAGGCGCAGAAAATGCCCACCCGTGCTTTTGATTTCGATTTTTTTGTTTTGGTCATCCAATCGGGCTTGGTGTCCGGCGGAAGTCTTCAGTTCCACAAATTTATCGGTGTCGTTGAGGTGCAGTTTGTGGGCCGCTACGGTTTCGAGGTAGGCTCCCTTTTTGCTGCTGTCCTTGTCCTCTTCCACAAATTGCAGCTTATGACCCAAACGGGTTTTGAAGGTACGCAGGCGCACTTTGCCGTCGGCCACATCGTTTGCAGCGGTTTCGGGGGGAGCATCTTTGCCATTCCATACACCACCCAGCACGTAGGGCCGATGGATATCACCATGCTCGAAGGCCACCAACACCTCATCGTTGATTTCGGGGAGACAATCTAAACCCCGACTGGCCCCCGCCCCCACGGAAACCACCCTAGCCCAGTTGCTCATGTGTTCCTCCGTCAGGGCCGGAAACTTGACCCGCACTCGGCCCCAGTTTTTGGGATCTTTGTTGTCGGCCACAATGCCAATCAGGCAGGTTTGTCCCGGCTGGAGCTGACTGGGCGGCGAGAGAATTTGCAGCAAATCGCCCCCGCGCAGACCTCGCACGCTGAATTCCGTGGCGTAGACCCGCTCAAAAAACAGGTGGCGGGTTTCGGTGACGTAGTAGTCGCCGCTGTACTTGTCCATGTTGGTTAGCTTAACCACCTTGCCCGGTCGAATTTGGGGATTTCCTTCGCTGCGGGCATCGGCCTGGATAAACTCGCCTCCCACCTCGCCGTAGAGCGCCCCCGCCAGGGTCGTGGCCTCCGCCGCCTGAGACATCACCTGATCCACCACCACCAGTTTGGGACTGCTGGGCTTGCCGCTGAACTTGGTTTTATCGGTACCCGTACCCTGGTCGGTGCTGGTGATCACGGCGCTGCGACTGGTGCTGGTGGCCACAATGGCTTCTTTTTTGCTGTAGTCCCAGCCCCGCACTTCCACGCTATCCACCTGTTCGGCGCTGCTCACCTGCACCCGAAAGCTGTGCAAATCCTTCAGCCATTCCAGGCTCAAACTACCGTCTTTTTTGGGTTTGCGAAAATTCAGCTTGCCATCCTGCACAAACAGTTCATAGCCGTGGCGGGCCGCCCGCGACCGCAGGAATTCCATATTGGTCTGGTTTTCTTGAAAAATATAGCCGCTACTGCCACCAATGTCCCCATAGCCGTAGGGGCCACCCGTATCGTCCACCGTGCCCGTCGATAGGCCCACCTCTCCGGCAATTTGCCTCACAATGTCGGTGTCGGTTTTGTTTTGAAAGGAACGGCTCTGTCGCCCCCGGTGCAGGCGATGGGAGGCATCGTAGCCCCGCACAATAATCGGCGCTTGGGCATCGCGGGTAAACTGGGTTTCAATGGCGGTGATCTCCCCCTTCAACAGCACCCCCTCCGCCGCATCGTCAAACTCCGCATCCTCCGTGGTGCTAGAGACAAACCCCAACTCCACCGCCTTACCAATGGCCAACAAATCCCGGTGTTTCCAAACCGTATCGGCATCAGCCCCAGGGCGATAGTCGTTGCGCAAAACCAGGGTAAACATCCCCGGCAGGTGCAGGCTTTCCTCCACCGAAATTTGCAGAATATCCTCCAGCACCGCCGCCCCCACAGCGGTGCCATCCACCTTGAGAATCGGCTTGGCAATGTAAGCAATGGCTGGCATAGATAACCCCAGACCTTCATCGGTGACGCGCCCCCCTAGGGTAAACCGACGGCCCAGGGGCGGGTATTCCACTAAGGTCGAGTGTTGTTGGGGCTAGGCTGCGATGCTGGCTAGATGAAGGAAGACAGGGGCCAATTCCAAATAGGCCGCGACCTCGTTGCTGGGACGGTTAGGGCTGAGCCAGCCAGTCCATCACCTGATGGCCCAGGCGCACGTTGTTGAGGCGGTCGATTTCCCGCACTCCGGTGGGGCTGGTGACGTTCACCTCCGTCAGGTAGCCGCCGATGATGTCGATGCCGACGAAGTAGAGGCCGTCCCGTTGCAGGGTGGGGGCCAGTTGGCGGCAGATGTCCATCTCTCGGTCGGTGATGTCTACTTGGGCAACGCGACCGCCGACGGCCATGTTGCCGCGAAATTCGCTGCCCGTAGGGATGCGATTCACCGCCCCGATGGGATCACCATTGAGTAGGATGATGCGCTTATCGCCCTCCTTGGCAGCGGGCAGATAGGTTTGGATCATCACGGGTTCTTGGCCCTGGCGGGTGCTGATTTCCACCATGGAGTTGAGGTTGCGATCCCCCGCTTGCAGGAACAAAATGCCCTCGCCCGCCTTGCCGCCTAGGGGCTTCAGTACCGCCGAACCCCAGCGCTCTACGGTTTCGCGAATCACCGCCTTGTTTTGGCTGACGATGGTTTCGGGGATGGCCTCGGCAAATTGCAGGGCGTACATCTTTTCGTTAGCAGCCCGGATGCCCTTGGGTGAGTTGATCACGCGGGTTTTGGCGGGGTCGATGTAGTCCAAAATGTAGGTGGCGTAGAGGTAGGGCACCGTCACGGGCGGATCCGTCCGTATGAACACCACGTCCATCTCCTCTAGGGGACGCAGTTCCACCTCGTCCACCTCGTACCAGCGCTCATCGGCCACCCAATGGCCATCCACCAGACTCACGGGGGTAAGCTCCACTCGCCGCAACAGCCCGTAGGCCTTGCCGCCCACCACGCTGAGGAAGGGCGCTTCGGTGATCCAAACCTGGTGTCCCTTTTCCTGGGCCGCTTCCATGAGGGCAATGCTGGTGTCGTGGCCGGGGTCAAGGCGTTCGATGGGGTCGATAATAAAAGCGATGTTCACAGGGTCGGTTCCTTCGGGATCAAGTTTCTGCTTGTCTAGATCCTATGTCCTAAAATGTCACAGGGACAAATGTTCCCAGGACAGGCATTCGCGGCCAAACCGTAGGGGCGAGGGTTCCTCACCCCACCGCACCGGAGGGCATCCCCCAGGATTCATCGCGGATTTCATGCGGGTAGAAGGACATTGCGACGATCCCCCCTGCCCCCCTTATCAAGGGGGGTACAGCGTAAAGCTGAGACAGCTAGGTACTGGGGGGATCTAGAACCCAGCAACGGTCTATCTCACCCTAGCGGAAACCGCTATAGGATGATCCTTAGACCGTAAACCGTTAGACAACGAACCACTAGGCAGCAAATCAGTAGGCAACAGGACATGACACAGGCGGGACAGGACATCCTCGTGGTGGGCGGGGGCATTATGGGGTTGGCCATTGCCCTAGAACTGCGCCAGCAGGGGGCCAGCGTGGCCGTCCTCAGCCGCGACTTTGCCGCCGCCGCCAGCCATGCCGCCGCCGGAATGTTGGCCCCCCGTGCCGAGGGCATTCCCCCCGGCCTCATGCTGGATCTGTGTTTGGCCAGTTTGGAGCGCTATCCCGACTGGGTAGCGAAAATTGAAGCCCTCACTGGGCAATCCGTCGGCTATTGGCCCAGCGGCATTTTGGCTCCCCGGTTTCAGGTGCCGGATTTATCGGATTCCACGACTCAGCAATCCCAGGAAAATCAGGTTATCCAGGAATCCGCCCAAGGGCAATGGTTGACCACCGAAGCCCTCGCCCACTACCAGCCCGGACTTGGGGCTGGGGTGAAGGGTGCCTTTTGGTATCCCGAAGATGGTCAGGTCAACAACCAAGCCTTGGTGAAAGCCCTCCGTACCGCTGTCCTAGACCTGGGCGTCACCATCCACGAAGGGGTTGGGGCCACCGCACTGCGCCAATCCCAAGGCCGCATTGAGCGCGTCTGCACCGCCCAGGCTGGCGACTTCCAGGCCGATCACATCGTCCTCGCCGCCGGAGCCTGGAGCCACGACCTACTGCCCGTGCCCGTCTTCCCTAAAAAAGGTGAGATGGCCAGTTTGCGGGTTCCCCCCGCCCTCGGCACCGTGCAACCCCTGCAACGGGTGCTGTTTGGCGAAAATATCTACATCGTGCCCCGCCAGGATGGCCGCATCGTGTTGGGGGCCACCGGCAAAGACGTCGGCTTTGCCCCCGGCAACACCGCCGCCGGAGTCCACCAGCTCTTGGCCAACGCCATTGCCCTGCTGCCCTGGCTGGCCGACTGCACCCTAGAGCAAACCTGGTGGGGCTACCGACCCGCCACCCCCGACGAAATGCCCCTGCTCGGCCCCGGCCCCGCCGCCAACCTCACCCTCGCCACCGGACACTACCGCAACGGCATCCTCCTCGCCCCCATCACCGCCCACCTGATTGCCGAATTCCTTGCCGGACGCACCCCCAACCTGCTGCCCCCCTTCTCCTATCAGCGTTTTAACGCCCCCCCGAATCCTGATGATTTGGGGACAGGGGAACCCCGCCCCAATCGCGATGATCTGGGGACGGGGAAACCCCGATCCTACCCGACTCCCGACTCCCGACTCCCGACTCCCGATTCCCTACCCAAATCCACCATGACCCTAACCGCCACTCCCCTAGAATCCGCCGCCGCCGCTATCCCCGCCGACAATCCCCTCGTCATTGCCGGACGCTCCTTTACCTCCCGTCTAATGACCGGATCGGGCAAGTACGACGACTTTGAAACCATGCGCCAGAGCATTGCCGCCAGCGGTTGCGAGATTGTCACCGTGGCGGTGCGGCGGGTGCAGACCAACGCCCCCGGCCACGAAGGACTGGCCGAAGCCCTGGACTGGTCGAAAATTTGGATGCTGCCCAACACCGCCGGGTGCCAAACCGCCGAAGAGGCCATCCGAGTAGCGCGGCTGGGCCGAGAAATGGCCAAGCTGCTGGGCCAGGAGGACAACAACTTCGTCAAGCTGGAGGTGATCCCCGACGCCAAGTACCTGCTGCCCGACCCCATCGGCACCCTAGAAGCGGCGGAACAGTTGGTGAAGGAAGGCTTTGCGGTGCTGCCCTACATCAACGCCGACCCCCTGCTGGCCAAACGCCTAGAGGAAGCGGGCTGCGCCACGGTGATGCCCCTCGGTTCCCCGATTGGCTCTGGTCAGGGCATCCGCAATGCCGCCAATATCCAAATCATCATCGAGAATGCCAAGGTGCCCGTGGTCGTCGATGCCGGGATTGGCACCCCCAGCGAAGCCGCCCTGGCCATGGAAATGGGAGCCGATGCCCTGCTAATTAACACCGCCATCGCCAAGGCCCAAAACCCCGTGGCCATGGGTCGCGCTATGGGCCTCGCCACCCAGGCCGGACGACTGGCCTACCACGCCGGACGCATCCCCATCCAAACCACCGCCAGCCCCAGTTCGCCCATGGCAGGCCGCATCAACGCCTAACCGCTGAACCGCCTAGTTTCTTGAAAACGAGGTTAGCGATGAATGGTAGTGCATTAATCTACGGGTCAGAGAAAAAACAGCCAAAAACAGCAATCTACTGCCGTAAGGTCTCTAGGGTCGCCTGATTATTCTCTAGCCTGTACGAAATAGGACTACCCGATGAATTATCCAATTGTGATCTATCCATGTGACGAAGGGGGCTATGTCGCAGAGATCCCAGCCCTGAAAGGATGCTTAGCCCAGGGGGATACGTTGATAGAGACCTTGGAAGAGTTAGAAATTGTGACTCAGCTATGGATTGAAACCGCAGAGAAACACGGTCGATCCCTGCCAGACGTAGAAGGCGAAATCCAAAAAGTTAAAGCCCTGAGCCATAGTAGCGCCTACTGAAGACGGACAAAAGATGCTGCACCGGGTGAGGAGATCGCGCCACCACCACATGGGGGCAATTGTAGTATTAGATATTAAGACTCGTTGTTCTCCACCGCATCCAGTTCTTGTAATGAGTGAACCCATTGCAATTGAAGTCGCTGGCAAGTATTGAAAAGACGTTTATCAGCAGTCCAGAAGTCAGCCCCTAATGAATCTGCGAGGGCTAGAAAGGCAGCATCGTAGGCAACCGTCTGTTGAAGCTGAACCGCCCAGTGCAAAGCGCTCTGATGGAGTTGGGTAGATGGCGGAACTTCTCGGATATTGAACGAAAAGATAGCGTCTAACCCCTGCTTAACTTGCTCTTGAGTCAGCAAGCCGACGGTCATGGCTTTACGTAGGGCAGAAACAATTTCGTAAGACCATAACGATGGAACCACCAGTTCAGTACCACGCTCTAGCCATTCGGTAAGTTTTCGTTCTGCGGCTTCGGTGTAATCAAGGGAAACGACCTGAGCAATGAAGATATTGGAGTCTGGTACGACAATCATGAAGCGGAGTCTAGAAATTGGCTGAAGGAGTTTTCCCGATCTGAGCGGGCTTCGGCTAGCAGGTTGCCCTGGTAGGTGCCATACTTGGCCTGCCCGTTGGCGCGGATCTGGCGAAGAATCCCCAACAGTTCCGCGTATTGTTGAGACGGATCTAATGCGTTTTCAGCGGCAACGGTTAGTGCATGATTGGCATGGCGTTGAGGGCTTTCCTGCTGGTTAGCCATTTGGGCTTCGGCCCATTGCAGCAACCGAGTGGCCAAGTGAAGCTGCTCTTGCCAGGTTAAGCCCTGGGCTTCCTGCATCAAATCTTGAAGGGTCATCACGGTGGTTTTCCTACAGGCGGCGACGTACTTAGATTATGACCTTGCCCAGACCAATTGGGCTCAAGCCGGAGCAAAGCCATCCGTGACGATGCCCGACTAGAGAATTTACGGCAGCAGTGCGAATGAGGCGAACTTTCTGAGGTGGAACATCAGGAGCTTGTTCAATGCGAAGATCGGCTAGAGCAAGATCGGGCCGAACGCTTAGAAGCCTTGATAAACTTGGCCAAGCTGAGCGATCTTGACTTGATTAGTAAGTAGGGTAGGCACGGCTCACCTAACAACGCCCACATGGGAAAAATGGCGGGCAATGCCCATCCTACGGGCTGAAACCCTAGAAGAGTTAGAAATTGTGACTCAGCTATGGATTGAAACCGCAGAAAAACACGGTCGATCTCTGCCAGACGTAGAAGGTGAGAACCAAAAAGTTAAAGCCCTAAGCTACAGTACCCCGTCCTAGGTGGAAATATTGACTGTGGTGCTCCAGCGTTCAGCTTTAAGGACACTGCGGCTACCATAGCGATAGGTCTCCGCTTTTCTCGCGCCCGCTGCATCTGGTATGGATTCCGATTCCTCCTACCGCGATCCGTCTAGACATCGCACCAAGCTCTTTCAAGCCCTCAACGGCCTAACGTCCCCGGAGTTTGGGCAGCTTTTGTATGGGCTTCAGCCCCCTGCGGGTTTGATTCCCGATTCAGACGCGCCTCAAATGAAGCGGGTAAAGGCGCTGCTAGACTGGGCCGAAGGTTCCACTGGACGGGGCACCGACGAAATTTGGGATTCCTTGGCTCAACTACAGCAAGGGAGCCTATCTTTTAAGAGACAGGCTTTCCCCAGTTTTCAGCCCTACCTACAATCCATCACCGCCCAATACGGAAAATGGTGGGAGCACTACACCCTGACCGATGTGGAAGGCAAGGTTAAACCGCCAAAGCCAGAACAGCCCTCGGTGTTTGACTTTGGCCTGATGGTGCAAACCGTCGCCAAGGAAAAGGATTCTTCTGCACCAGACCATGATTCTCGGTCAGAACATCGCGAAAAAATCGAACGTCTCCCGGTGCTGGAGGGGATTCGCAAGTATGCCGATGGCCATGTGTTGTTGGTGGGTCGTCCTGGATCTGGGAAGTCTACGGCGTTAATTCGGCTGTTGCTGGAGGAGGCGAGTTCGTTTACAGCCAAGCCCCCTGATGCCCTCACCCCCAGCCCCTCTCCCAAGGTTGGGAGAGGGGAGCAAGAGAAGATTCCGGTGTTGGTGGAGTTGCGCTATTGGCAGGGTTCCATTGAGGGGCTGATTCAGGGATTTTTGAAGCGCCATGGCCTGATGCTGGATGATGCTGCCCTGTCTGCCCAGCTTGATGAAGGGCGATTCCTGCTGTTGGTGGATGGCTTAAACGAACTGCCCACGGAGGAGGCCAGAGCCCAGCTTTCAGTCTTTCGACGAAGCTACCCCCATATACCGATGATCTTCACCACGCGAGATTTGGGCCTGGGGGGCGACCTGGGGATTGAGAAAAAGCTGGAAATGCAGCCCCTCACCGAGGCGCAGATGAAGGCGTTTATTCGGGCCTATGTGCCGAACCAGGCGGAGGCGATGCTGCGGCAGTTGAACCATCGCCTGCGGGATTTTGGCCAAACGCCGCTGCTGTTGTGGATGCTGTGTGAGGTGTTTCAGCAGTCGCCTAATCAACAGTTGCCCAACAACCTGGCGGAGGTATTTCGGGCGTTTACGACGATGTATGAGGACAGCAGCGTGCGTAAGCATGAGGTGGCGCTGCTGAAGGGAGATGTGCGGCCCCTGAGTGATCGCCGCTTGTGGAAACCTGCTCTGATGGCCTTGGCGGCCCTGATGATGCAGGGGGAAACCCTGGTTGATTTTCGTGTGGCGATTCATCGCACCGAAGCTGAGCGAGAACTGGGCAAAATCTTTGCGAAGGAAAAGTTCCCTGTCCGCGATATTTTAGACGATCTGCTCAAATACCACTTACTGCAAAAACGCACCACTGGCCAACTCGAATTTCGCCACCAACTGATCCAGGAATATTATGCCGCTGAACATCTACTATGCCTATTGCCTGAGCTGAGCGATGATCAGATCAAGCGCGACTATCTAAATCTGCTTAAGTGGACAGAACCTATTGCCCTGATGTTGGCCTTAGTAGACGAAGATCAAAATGCGCTAGGAATAGTCTCAAGAGCAATCAACGAGATTGATTTCTTTCTTGGATCTCGATTAGCTGGCGCGGTCAAACACCATCTTCAAGATATATCTATTAATTATATAGACAAATTAATCGTGCCATCTGAGATAAAGTGTCAGATATGGGGAGAAAGTCAATCAGAAATGGCCGTTCCAAAACTTATTAAAACTTTTGCACAACCCAATAACTACGCGCTTAATCTACATGCGTCTCAAATCCTTTGTAGAGATCCTTTTGCATCAAGCTTAATAAAATCAAATTTCCTGGAAAATTTAAGTAGCCCCGACCCGAAAATCCGAGGTCTTGCCTGTGAGATCCTAGGGAATATTAAAGCTAGTAGTGCTGTCCCCAATCTATTGCATTCTCTTTGTTTTGACAACGACAGTGTGCGTAAAAAAGCCATTAAGGCATTAGGGGAAATCGGCGACGAAGCAGCAATACCTGAATTGCTAAAAACTCTTCAAGAAGCAGATTCCGAAATCAGATGTCTTGCTGTAGAAGCACTAGGAGGAATTGGTAATGATAAAGTCATTCCGCTTTTGATTGAGGCGTTTCAAGATTCATCTTACTCTGTTCGAGTGAAGGCTTCTGAAGCAATTGCAAAAATCAACAGTGAGCCCTCGTCTGTTGCTCTGCTAGAATCCATAAAAAGTTCAAAAAAATTCGTTCGCCACTTTTCCAAGGAGGCGTTAATAAAAATGAAAAATGACAGCATCATATCTAGCCTAAGCGATATGATGAGCGATCCTTTAGCAGATAATCGGGTGACAGCAATATCAATCTTGGATAATTTAGTTGATGAGAATAGTAGTATCGATCTTCTTCCTTTTCTTTGTGATTCAGAAGAGTTTGTGCGCATGTATGCTATCAGTTCGCTAGGCAAAACTGGCAACAAACTGATGATTCCTTGCTTGATTGATGCTCTGAGCGATCATTCTGCTTATGTTCGACGAAGTGCAATTGAATCCCTTGGTAAGCTAGGTAGTGAAGCCACACTTCATCATGTCATGAGATTTTGCAATGATCCAGACGAACATACTCGTATTTCCGTTATCACAGCATTGGAGGCAATTGGAGATAAATCCTGTGCTTATGAGTTATTGAAATTCTTGAATGACACTTCAAAGCATGTCCGAATAAGAGCCATTAAGTCATTGAGAAACTTTAAAATATCAAGTAGACTTGATAAGAGCTCATTGATTGATGCTTTAACTAATACTCTTTATGACCTAGATGAAAAAGTGCGAGAAGTTGCGATCAAGGCTCTAGGAGAAATTGGAACTAAATTTGGAGTTAGCATACCTCTAAATCTATTGCTTGAAGCCTTAAAAGAAAAATCTGCTGGAGTTCGACAAAATGCCGAGAAAGTATTGATAGAAAATGGATCTAATGCCATTCTTCCTGACTTGCTTATCTCTCTCCAGGATTCTGACTATAGCGTCAGAACTGCTGCCATTAGAATATCAGGAAAATTAGGAATAAAAGAACTCAAGCCCTATCTGTTTCATTCACTTGAAGAGCCTGATTTCATAATCTCTTTAAGTGCAGCTTTCGCATTGGCAGACATCCAAGAGGTGAGCGTCTTGCCTAATCTTTGGTTTCTATATTGTCAGGGTAAACATCCAAGCTTCCGAAAAGCAATTACTCAGATTCAGGGCGATTGTAAGTTCTACAACTACGAAATCTGGCAAGAAACAATAAACGCTCAAAAGACGGCTAAAGAGCCTTCAGAAGCGAAGGCTTCACCAGTCAGCAATATTTTCCCTAATGCTACCAAAGTCAAGATCATTGAGCGGGTTGAACATTACTATGAAAAGCCCCCAAACTCAGGCCAATAGTCGATAAATTGTCTAGTCTTTCTCCATCAAGGTAACTCCATGACTAATCTAACCATCTCACTCCCAGAGGCTCTAGCCGCTTACCTCAAAGAGCAACTTGCATCCGGCCAATACAACACCGCCAACGACTACATTCAAGCCCTCATTCAACAAGACAAAGCCCGCAAAGACCACCTTGAAGCTCTCATTCTCGAAGGGCTTAACTCTGGCGAACCCACACCAATGACCACCAGCGATTGGGAGTCCATCCGCGCCGCTGTTCATCAAAACCAAAGCGATCAATCCCACAATGGCTAACCTGACCAAACGCCCCATCGTCATTCAAGATCTGATCGCCCATGCCACCTACATCAGTCTTGATAACCTTGATGCGGGTGATCGCTTTCTCTATGCTGCCGAGGCAACCTTCCAACGCATTGCCGAACTTCCTGAAATTGGTAGACGCAGTGGATTCACATCTCCAAGGCTGGCTCAAGTACGCCAATACCCTATCAAAGGCTTCAGCAAGTACATCATCTTCTATCAAATTCATCCTGATACCGTAGAAATTATCCGAGTCCTTCACGGTGCCCAAAACCTAGAATTTATCCTTGACCAAGAGCCAACCCCATGACAGAAGCCTCAAAATACAACTTCCCCAAAGCCGAAAAAGTACAAATCTTCGAGCAGGTCGATACCTACATCGAGGCACAGCATAACTACGCCACCGATCCATCGGTACAAGCAGCCATCATGGATCTAAAGGCGCTGATTACCCATCTCCAAAGCCAGCATCCCACCGTCGCTAACGAATCCGAAGCCCTCGCGATTATTGATGCAGAATTTACCGAAATACAGCAAGGTAGTTCCTCCAAGTGGGCCAACCTACGCCAACAACTACTCAATCCCGAACGCCACCTCCAAGCCACCAAAGCTACCCTCATCGAAATCGCCCAACACTACCTAGAAGAAAGCATCTGGGGCAAGGCAACCATCACCTACATTGACACCTTAAGCCAACCTCCAGAAAAAGGAGCCTAAACCATGCAAATCACCATCGATCTACCTGATAGCCTTCAAATTCTTTAAGAAGATCTAAAAAATCTCCATCAGCAAGACTAAATACCATGCACCCAAATCATAAGGAGTTCAGACAGTGATTAAACAAACACATCAGTTTACGGCTGTTATCGAACGAGAAGAAGAAGGTTACGTTTCCCTCTGTCCTGAGCTAGACATTGCCAGTCAGGGCGATACCGTAGAAGAAGCGAGAACTAACCTAATCGAGGCCATCGAGCTTTTCTTTGAAGTTGCTGACCCTTCAGAAATTGCCAATCGTCTCAAATCCGAAGTCTTTATTACCCGACTGGAGGTTAGTATTGGGCAAGCTTAGAATCTTTTCGGGAAGCGAAATATGCAAGCTTCTAGAACAACATGGATTCCAGAACGTACGACAACGGGGAAGCCACATTGTTATGCAAAAACGCATAGAAGAGACAACCATTACCGTTCCTGTCCCCAATCACAAAGCCTTAAAAATAGGAACGCTACAATCTATTATTCGACAGTCGCAGCTACCCCGATCACTGTTTGAAGTCTAAATAATAAGATTTGGAGCCTGAATCATGCAAATCACCATCGACTTACCCGACAACCTAGCCATCACAGAACCAGATCTGCGCCGAGAAGTTGCGATTGCGCTTTTTCAGCAAAAGATCCTGCTCATCGAGCAAGCGGCTCAGGTCATTGCTATGGATGTAGACGATTTCTATCAAATTCTGGTTGATCGCGGCATCCTCACTCCTCCAACCGACCCCGACGACGATCCCAATGAACTCATCCTTGCCCATTTGAGGATCTCTCTACAACAAGCCGAAGCAGGCGACTTAAAGCCCATCTCTGAACTCTGGGATGGCCTTGATGACTGACACTCCATCTATCCAAATCCTATTTACTCCCGATTTTCAAGGGCAACTTCGCAAGTTAGCCAAACGGTATCGCAATATCCGAACTGATCTACAACCACTGTTCGATGACCTTGAAAGTGGAAACTGTCCTGGCGATCAAATTCCTGGCACGACCTACACTGTCTTCAAAATCCGCGTCAAAAACAGCGATATTCAAAAAGGGAAAAGTTCAGGCTATAGGGTCATTTATCAATTGCGAGATAAAATCTGCATTCTCCTTGTCTCTATCTATTCAAAATCCGATGCAGCGACTCTTACAGCTAGTGAAATTAGCGACATTATTGATCGTTTTAATCACTGGACAGTGGGAAGTTCTGTATCCGGTAGCGGGACGCCAAGAAAAACGGACATGAGCTGAGTCAATCGACCCATCATGTCCGAAACTGGCTGATGTAAAGCCTTTC
>NZ_JACJRS010000067.1 GCF_014697375.1 Phormidium sp. FACHB-1136 | reverse complement strand
CTTATGATAGTTGCCTTTCATTCGGTCATCGATCAAACTATCTAACTTGCTCGGATCTCCATGGGTGCTCCAGTAGGCCACCTTCCGCAAGGAGCATCCGATTAAGTCCGCGATCTCTTGTTGAGTCCTGCCGTCATTGCGCAGTAGTAGTATTAGAATGCGCTCTCGAATGTCAGGGTGTTCATGGAACTTCAACTGCTTCTGAAGCTCTTGCTTTTCCTCTGACGTTAGATAGTTTCTGACTCCCATGGCTTATTCCAGAATTTTAATGTATTATACGCAGTTTAGATGACTAACAGCTTATGCCACCCTGTTTGAACTGGCTCCCGATGGCTATCTGGTGACCGACAGCCACGGCCTGATCTACCATGCCAATCGGGCGGCGGCGGTGCTGTGTGGCCTATCTCAGGACGCTCTGATTCACAAACCCTTGATTGTGTTTATTGTCGAGGCGGATCGGCCCACCTTTCAAGCTCGCCTAGCGGCCCCCGGCGAAGCACAGGACTGGGAAATCACCCTCCTCCGCCGGGATAAAACCAGGCTGACCGTGGCGATTTCGGTGGCGGTGCGACAAAATGCCCAGGGAGAAGCCCTCACCCTGCTGTGGCTGCTGCGAGACATTACCCCCCGCAAGCAGATGGAGGATCAGTTGCAAGCGGCCCACGATCATCTGGAGCGCCAGGTGGCCACCCGCACCGCCGAACTTACCGTCGCCAATGCCGAACTTCAGCAAGCCCTCGATCACTACCACCAAGCCGAGGCCCACATTCGCTACCAGGCCGCGTTGATTGATCAAGTCTCGGATGCCATGTATGTGCAGGATGGGCAGGGCCGGGTGGAATTTTGGGGTCTGGGGGCCGAGCGCCTGTATGGCTGGACCGCAGCGGAAGCCCTGGGCCAATCCACCGATAATCTGTTTCAAGAAGACTGGGATGTGCTGCGGTTGCGCGGATCTCCGTCCCAGCCAGAGCCGGACTTTTGGCAGGGGGAACTGAATCAGAAAACCCAGGCGGGCCAATCAATCACGGTGCTCAGCCGCCGTACCTCCATCCAGGGCGACACCGGACAGCCTCCATCGCTACTGGTGATGAACACCGATATCACCCATCTCAAGCTCCTAGAGGCCCAGCTTTATCGCACCCAGCGCATCGAAAGCCTCGGCATCCTCGCCAGTGGTTTGGCCCACGATTTGAACAATGCCCTGACGCCAGTGCTGACCGCCGCCGATCTGTTGCTCCTGCCCACATCAGCCCTGCCGGAGTCGGTTAGCCATTTGGTGCGGTTGATCAAATCGGGGGGGACGCGCAGTGTCGCGTTAATTCAGCAACTCATGCTCTTTGCCCAGGGCACCCCCATGCAGCGCCTGCCCCTGTGGCTGCGTCACCCCTTGCTGGCGGTGGCTGAACTGCTGCGGCCCACCCTGCCCAGGGGCGTGGAAATCGTGGTACACATCCCACCGGATTGGCCCCATCGGGTGTTGGCCAACCCCACCCAACTGCAACAGGTGTTTATGAATCTCTGCCTCAATGCCTGCGATGCCATGCCCCAGGGCGGTACGCTCACCCTGGCGGTGGCCGACGACTGGCTGGATGAGACCTCGACCCAGGCTTACCTAGGGGCGCGTCCTGGTCGCTATGGGGTGGTGACGGTGGCCGATACGGGCATGGGCATTGAACCCAGCCTGGTAGACCAAATATTCGATCCCTTTTTTACCACCAAACCCCCTGGGCAGGGCACCGGGTTGGGGCTGTCTACCGTGTTCAGCCTGGTGAAGCAGCATGGCGGCTTTCTTCGGGTTGAGAGCCAGGTGGGCCAGGGAACGACCTTTTGGGTGTACTTACCGATTCTCGATACGCTAGCCTCAACGTTAGAACGGCCTCAGAGTATACCCACTCATCAAGCATCCAAGCTCAGCCCTCATCCCCCAACCCCTTCTCCCTGAAGAAGGGGAGCCAGACTCAGAACCCCTCTCCCTTGGGGAGAGGGGCAGGGGCGAGGGCGAAGGCCATGGCAAATGGATAGTCATGGCTATGGAACGCTCTAAAGCCGATCCGCTGCCCACCGAGTTTGATCCGCCCACCGAGACGGATTCGTCCACCGAGGCCGATTATTAGGCAGATTGTCCAACCCAAAACGCACCCGCACCCTAGGATACCGATCAGCCTTGCAAACGTGTGATTCAGTGTTGTTCCTGGAACCCTTGCGATAGGGAAACGTAACCGTTATGGAGATGGCATTACAGATTGAGGCAATCTATCAACGGGCCTTGGCCCTACAACAACGCGCCAGTGCAACCCCTTTGCAGCCAGACCTCTTGGCCATTGCCCTGCACGATCTGTATGGCGTTTTAGAGGAGTTACGCGCCGCCCAAGAGGAAGTGTTGCAGCAAAATCAAGCCTTGGTGGAGGCCCATCAAACCATCGAGCTAGAGCGCCAACGCTACCAGGATCTGTTTAACTTAGCCCCCCAAGCCTACCTGGTCACCGATGCCAAGGGCGGTATTCAAGAGGCCAATCATGCGGTGGCGACGCTACTGAATCGTCCCCAAGCCTACTTAATCGGGAAACCCCTGGTGCTGTTTGTGGAAGAATCGAACCGAACGGAGTTCTATACCAACCTAGGGGCCATTAACTGTCACTCCCGCCAGATCCCCCCCGAAATCGAGTCCTGGGACATCGTGCTATGCCCCCACAGCGGCTCCCCGCTGGATATCGTTGCGACCCTATCCATTACCCGGCTGGCCGATGGCACGGTAGCTAGCCTGCGCTGGCTGCTGCGAGACATTACCCAAGAAAAACAGGCTCTCGATCAAATTCGGCGGCAGGCGTTTTACGATTCCCTCACGGATTTGCCCAACCGCACCTTTTTTGATCTGCATCTAACCAAATCCCTCGCCCAGGCCACCCGTCACAGACAGCAATTAGCGATTATTTTCATCGACCTCGATGGCTTTAAAGGGATTAACGACTCCCTTGGCCATGCCATGGGCGATCTGATTCTGAAAGCAACGGCCCATCGCCTGAGCCAAGGGTTGCGGGAAGAAGATGTGTTAGTCCGCTGGGGCGGGGATGAATTTGCCCTCATTGTGTACCCCGTCGAAACGCCAGACTCCATCACACAGGTTTGTGAACGCATCCAGGAGAACCTCAAACCAGCCTTCCCAATCCATGGCAAGACCCTTCACATCTCTGGCAGCATGGGAATCGCACTGTTTCCCCACCATGGCAATGATGCTATTAGCCTCATGCGCCAAGCGGATCTAGCCCTCTATCGGGCGAAGGCCACCGGATGCAATACCTACGATCTCGACCTATCAATGGGGAAAGCCGAACGCTAGCGGCGACAAAACTATAGCGGTTCTCGATAGAGTGAGATACACCGTTGCTGGGTTCTAGATCCCCCCAGTACCTAGCGGTCTAAGGCTCACTCTGTACCCCCCTTGATAAGGGGGGCAGGGGGGATCATCGTAACCCCCCTTGATAAGGGGGGCAGGGGGGATCGTCGTAATGTACTTCAACCGAGTGAAATCCGCTATAGCGGCGACAAAAAAGGAGCCCCCGTGGGGACTCCTACCTTGTGATTCTGCCCGCAGGCAAACTTGTTAGGCGGTTATCGAACTACGACAACCATTCCAGCGTGGCCTCTTCCTTGGTGTTGGTACGGCGGTCGAGGGTAGCCCGGTCAAAGGTCATGTGGATGGTGCGGGTTTGCTCACCATCGGCGGCCACCGCCATGATCGGGAAGTCGAGGTTGCCGTCCTGGAAGGACATTTGGAACCGGAAGGTGCCATCGGCATTGAGCTTGATCGGCTTGCCGCCAATGGTGACGGTGGCGTCGGGTTCCGTGGCACCGTAGACGATCAGTTCGGCATCGGCAATCAGCCAGAACTGGCGGGGCCGGATGGGCGGCGCAGAGGCCGAGAAGCCCAACCCAAAGCCCGACATGGTGAGCCCCGACATGGTGAGGGGATAGCCCGACATGGTGGGCACCGACCCCATGGGCACCTCCGCCGTGGCCCACAGCCCTGCCCCAGAGGGGAAGACGTAGGAACTCATGGCTTGTTCGGCCATCAGCGAACCGGGTACATGCTGGATGGAACCCGCCATGTGGACGGCCCCACCCACCTGCTGAATCGATCCGGCGACGTGCTGCACCGATCCGGCGACGTGCTGGATAGAACCGGGCACCTGTTGGAGCGACCCCGCAACATGCTGCCCCGAACCGGGGACATGCGGCATGGAGCCATAGAGGGAACCCGCCACCCGCTGAGCTTCGCTGTCCTTGGTCATGGCATACATACGGTCGTAGATGCCCTGGGCGGCGGCTCCGGTGCGGCTGGGGTGGCGCAGGGCCATCAGGGTCTTGCCGCGTAGATCGGCCTGCCAATCCACGGTGATGAAGTGGTCTTCAATCCAATCCGACGGGTAGACCGGGGGAATGTGGACGGGCAAGGAACGGGCCAACACCAACCAGCGGCCATCGTTGCAGAGGTAGCCAATTTCCGCCACATAGTCGCGGTCGCTGACGGGGATGGGCAGGTACCAATCCCGAGCCATTTCGTCGCATTCGTACTGTTGCAGGCTGTGGGGGGATTGGTAATTCAGGTCAATGTCGGTGACATCGTAGAACCGCAGGGCCAACCGCACACCGCCCTGGCGGCGCAGGTCGTCCTTATGTTCGGCAGGGATATCCCAATAGGCGTAGGCCCACTGGGGATCGCGGGGCATTAGCACAATACGGCTCTCGCCATAGCCGCTGGGCAAATCCGGTAGCCCCTCATCTACCGAAGTGAGCGCCTCTAAAGGGGGCAGATCAGGGGCCATGTACTTTGACGCTTCAACCTGGGTTTGGGCCGCAGCAGCGGACGTGACCACACTAGGGGCCGGAATTTGCCCCCGCTGGGCATCAATGGTGCGAATTGCGTCGATTAGCTCGGTCTTGCGCATCCGGCTATAGCGAGACACCTCATACTCGCTGGCCACCTTGCGAAGCTGCCGCAAGGTCATGTCTTCTAGGGGAGGGCGTTGCTGGGACATAGGCCAATCTTCTCCTCAGGGAAATTTTCAAACAGAGGTCACCGCCGATCTCAAAGCCTCACCCTACACCTGGAACGATGGCCCTTGCGGGTTCCCTCGTGGCGGTGGTCGGGGATCAAGACTTGCCCGTCACTATGACAAAAAAGAAACCGGGGATCAAGCCTATCACAAGGCTTTTTGGGCCTTCTGAGCGGCAGAATCAGGCTTTGGGGATCAATTTTGTCAGGATTTCATGACATAGCGATCCCCATAAGCACAATTGCGTCATAAATTCATGACATTCTGATCTCGACGGACATCAAAACCGAGGCCGAAGGGAGAGGGGTTCTGAATCTGGCTCCCCTTCTCCCCGAGGGAGCTACTGTGTATACACAGCTTGCTTTCATGCCGCAAGTCCTGGGAGATCCCCCTAAATCCCCCTTAAAAAGGGGGACTTTGATTCCAGTTCCCCCCTTGATTCCAGTTCCCCCCTTGTTAAGGGGGGCTAGGGGGGATCAACGCCAGGGTATATGCTGGTTGAGGTTTGTCGCGGTGGGCTATGCACCCAGAATCCACAGAGGCTATGGATGAGGTTGTGACGAATGAGGTGGCGTCCCCAGGGGCGGGGCGAGGGGTGATTAGCCGTCTGTTGCCGCCCGCCATTCGGCTCTGGTTGCACACCCAACTGGATCACCTGGAGGGGCTGGAATTTCGACTGGAGGGCAAGGATCGGCAAATTCTGTCCGGCCACATTCCCCAGGTCAGCCTGTCGGCCCAGCGGGCGGTGTATCGGGGGCTGCACGTTAGCCAAGCGGCGGTGACGGCGAAGGAGATTCGCATCAACCTGGGCCAGGTGGTGCGGGGCAAACCCTTGCGACTGCTGCAAGCGTTCCCGGTCGAGGGGCGGGTCTCTCTGCGTACCGAGGACGTGCGGGCCTCCCTCCATGCGCCGCTGCTAGAACAGGGGCTCCAGGATATTTTCCAGCGCTGGGTTCAATCCCCTAAAGATGTCATCGCCGGGAACGATGTTCTGGAACATTTAACCGCCCTGCCCCCCGCCACCCAACTCACCGAGATTGCCCTCGGCCACGGCACCCTCACCCTCATCTGGTTAATCGATGCGGCCACCGAGAAACACCTTCGGCTGCACACCCACCTCACCATGCGGGAGGGACGCTATCTTTCCCTAGGGCAAACCGAGGTACAGGTAGGCCAGTCGGGCCGTTGGTTGGCCCCCAGCCCCATGGACGATGTGGTGATGGACTTGGGCACCGAAGCTAACATCTACCATCTCGCGGTGACGCCCCAAGCCATTGAAATGGAAGGCATGGTGCGGGTCATTCCCTAGGGGTAATACAACCCTGAGATGCCTCTAGCAAACTCAACGGGCCAGACTAAACGATGATGTCTGCGCTGGCTCCCCCGTAGCTTAACCTCAGTTCGGGTTAAGCTCTGTAGCTCTATGCCCTGGTAGCCCTCACCCCCAGCCCCTCTCCCATGGGGTGAGGGCTACAGCGCAAGCCAGAAGCAGTCTTCTAGAAATTGTAGTCTTTGGCTTATCCCGAACTCAGGTTACCTAACTCTCCATCCCCATGACTCAGATCAAATCCGAATCAGAAAACCCCGATTCCTAACCCGTCAAATCGTCGGGGCACCGGATCAGGCGATTTTACCGCTAGGGACGGGAAAACAGGGGATGAGATTAATAACCGCAAAGATGTATCGAAAACAACAGATTTACCAAGGTTTTCTAGCCATTACTAAGGGCTGAGTCGTTTTAGTCCTTTGTGAGGAGTCGCGTCGTGACCCAGCCGTCTGAAGACCTGCAAACTGCACCGGGGGGAGGGCTAGAGCCTTCTCCCGGTGGCGGTGGCATTGCAGGCCAAATTGCCAGTTTTTTTGATTTTGAAGGTCATCGCACCAATCTGCGCACCGAGGTGATTGCTGGGGCCACCAGCTTTGTCACCATGGCCTACATTTTGATTGTCAACCCCGATATTTTATCGGCGGCGATATTCCTGAATGAAGCGGGGGATCTGTTTGGCGAACTGGTGATGGCCACGGGCATCTCCGCCGCCATTGCCACGCTGATTATGGGGTTCTATGCCAAGTTTCCCTTTGTGCTGGCCCCCGGCATGGGCATCAACGCCTACTTTGCCTTCACCGTGGTGCTGGGTCTGGGCATTGACTGGCGCGTTGCCTTGGCCGCTGTGTTCGTGGAAGGGATCATCTTTATTCTGCTGACCGTCACCAATGTCCGCAGCCAAATTGTGGAGGCCATCCCGGAAGCCATCAAACACGCCACCACTGCCGGGATTGGCATCTTCATTGCCTACATCGGCCTTAAAAATGCCGGAATCATCGTGGCCTACGAGCCGACCTTTACTACCCTCGGCTCCCTCCAAACCCCTAGCACCGCTGTGGCCATTCTGGGTCTGCTGGTGACCTCGGCCCTGTTTGCCCGTCGGGTAACGGGGGCATTGCTCTGGGGCATTTTGGGCACCGCCATTTTCGCCTGGATTTTTGGGGTAGCCCCTTGGCCTGAGGGCATCGTTGGCATTCCCAGCGCTCCGGTGGATCTGTTTGGCCAAGCCTTTGTGGGCCTAGGCGAACTGTTTCGGATCAACTTCTGGGAGATGATCAGCATCATCTTTGTGTTCCTGTTTGTGGACTTGTTCGACACCATCGGCACCCTCACGGGTTTGGGGTCTAAGGCCGGATACATCGATTCCGAAGGCAAATTCCCCGGCGTGGAAAAAGCCTTCATGGCCGATGCCGTGGGCACCACCGCCGGGGCCGTGCTGGGGACTTCCACCGTCACCACCTACATCGAATCGGCCTCAGGCATCTACGAAGGGGGCCGCACCGGGTTCACCGCCGTGGTTGCCGCCCTGCTGTTTCTGGTGGCGATGCTGTTTATCCCCTTCTTTGCAGGCATTCCCTCCTTTGCCACCTCCCCCGCCCTCATCCTGGTGGGGGTAATGATGATGTCCGCCGCCCGGATGATTGATTGGGACGACCCCGCCGCCGCCATCGCCGCCTTTCTCACCATCGTGGTGATGCCCCTGTCCTTCTCCATCGCCGAAGGGCTGGCCATGGGCTTGATTGCCTATCCGCTGATCAAAGCCTTCCAGGGCAAAGCCAGCGAAACTACCATCGGTATGTGGATTTTGGCGGCGATCTTTGTATTGCGCTACATCTTTATCGCAGAGTAGGCTCCCTGGCGGCATGGCGTTGCGCGTTCGCTTGAGCGTGGCCTGATCGCGTTTGCCCCATGGATGACGCTGGCGTAGTGCATCCTCCGTTGACGGGAATCCCCAGTAGAACGCTAGGGGGATTCCCGTTTTTGTAGGGGCTCGGCCCAGGGCAGGCATAGCACCAGTCCTACGGCGAAGGGTTCAGAGTCCGGCGGTACCACGGCGGCTAGGGTGATATCGCCGCCGTGGGCGCGGGCAATTTCGCGGGCGAGGCTAAGGCCCAGACCGAGGCCATCGGTGGTGCGGCTACGGGCGGGGTCGCCTCGGTAAAAACGGTCGAAGAGGTGGGTTCTATCCTGATCAGAAAGGGGTTGGGCGGCGTTGGTGACGGTGATCTGGACTTGGTTTTGGAGCACCTGGCCCACCACCCGAATCCAGCCCTGGGGCAGGTTGTATTTGATGGCATTGCCCAGCAGATTTTGAAGTACCTGAATCAGTAGGTCGCCATCCCCCTGCACCCAGAGGTTGGGGACCAAGTCGGCAGTGACGGTGAGGTCGGGAGCCAGCAGCGCCATGTCTTCGAGTTGGTCGGTCACCAAGTCGCCCAGGTTCACCGGGGTTTGGCGCAAGGTCATCTGCCCCGCATCGGCCAAGGAAAGCAGCAACAGCTTGCGCACAATGCCCCCCAGACGGCTGACTTCATCCAACAAATGCCCCAGGGTTTGCTGCATGGGGGATCCGGCCTCGGCCCGTTGCAGGGCTTGTTCGAGTTCACCCTGGAGGATGGCGAGGGGGGTTTTGAGTTCGTGGGCGGCGTCGCCACTGAAGCGGGTGGCCTGATGAAAACTGCGTTCCAGCCGTTCCAGCATGGCGTTGAAGGCGGTGATGAGGGGCTCAAATTCCTGATCGGCCTCGGCAGTGGCAATGCGCTGATGCAAGCCCTGGGCCGTGACCTGGGTAATGCTTTGGCTGAGGGTTTGCACAGGTCGTAAGGCCCGTCCTGCCAAGGCCCAAGACCCCACGGCGACCAAGGCCAGGGCACCGGGGATGGTCAATCCGTAAATCCGCCAGAGCACCTTCATTTCTTGGTGAATAGCCTGGAGGCTGACGGCCATCACCACCTGCCCCATCGGCCCAGATCGCCCCACCACTCGCCAGCGCTGGCCCGACCCCCGTGCCGTAACGGGGCCAAGGGTGACAATGTCCTGAGCCATGTGATCCATGGTGTGCCGTTGCTGTGGGCCTGGGGCTAAGGGGCGAGGGGAACGAGGGGGCTGGGGATCGGCGTTGGGAGAAGGGCGCAGGGGACGCGGCAGGGTGAGATCCGTTGGCCACCAAGGGGATTGGTAACGCAGAGTATTGTTGCGGTCGAAGAGAACGAGGGCCACCGATTCTGGCGCAGGGATCCCTAGGGGTTGGGCGAGGGTGGTTTCAGGATTCACCAGAGGATCGCCGTTGCGGGGCCGACCGAGGGGCTGTAGACTGCTGCGCAACTGGGCATCCAGGCGATCCAACTTGGCCTGGTAGGTGAGCCAGCCCGACAACAGAGCAAACCCCACCAGCACCCCCCCCGCCAAGGCCGAAGACAGCAGGGCCAACCGCCAACGTAGGGAAGGGCGGGTCATGGCTTGGCCTCTGGGGACTTGGCCTCTGGGGACTTGGCCTCTGGGGGCCGAAACCGATAGCCCACGCCGCGCACACTTTCAATCCACTGGGCCGCCTCGACGGGTTCTAGCTTTTTGCGAAGGCGTTGGATGGCCACATCCACCACATTGGTGCTGGGATTGAAGTCGTAGCCCCAAACGTGCTCCAGAATTTGGGTGCGGGTGAAGACCCGACCGGGGGAACGCATTAGGTATTCCAGCAGGTTAAATTCCTTGCCCGTCAAATCCACCTGCCGATCACCGCTGCTCACCGTGCGGGTGATGCGATCTAGCCGCAGCGGCCCCTGGGCGAGGATATTCTGCCGCTCTCCTTGGGTGCGGCGCACCACGGCATGGATGCGGGCCACCAGTTCCTCCACGTAGAAGGGTTTGGCCAGGTAGTCATCGGCCCCCAGGTTCAGCCCCGTCAGTCGATCATCCAGTTCATTGCGGGCGGTGAGCAGGATAATTGGCACCGTTTGGCCCCGCTGGCGCAAATCCTTCAAAATCGATAGCCCATCCTTACCGGGCACCATAATATCCAGCAGCACCACGTCATACGCCCGCTCCGTGGCCCAGGCATAGCCCTCGTTGCCGTTGGCGCAGTGATCCACCACAAAGCCCTGCTCCCGCAGCCCCTGCACCACAAAGCTGGCAATTTTGGCCTCATCTTCCACCAGTAACACGTTCATGGCGGATCATCTGTTGATGCTTGCGAAACTCATCCAACAGCCCCCAATTCAGGGAACCTATGCCTAGAATGCCTGGTCAAGCCCCCCCTAGGGCCAAAATGACAAAGTTGTAATTCGCTTGTAAGACGGTCGTCATGTTGCCCTGGCTTAATGGAAAGCGTAGACCTAGTCCAGGCCAACGGCGAAAACGGTGGTCATCCCCTCCGTCTGCCCTGGAGACAGGTTTAGACCCTATACAAGGTTGAGAATGACCATGTCACTACTTCACAAATACTGGAAAACATCGCTCTTTTTAGGCTCTGCTAGTCTTGTTGGCCTAGCCGCCTTTGCCACCCTTCAGGTTAGCCCAGCCATCGGAGCTGCCACCACCTCCACTCCCAACAGCATCGCCCAACAGCAAACCAACCCATCCAATCCCCTCCTCAGCCAAGGCCAGGGGCAAGGCCGGGGACAAGGCCAAGGTATGGGTCAGGGCCAAGGCCGGAGCCAAGGTCAGGGCATGGGTAACTGCCAAGGCATGGGGCAACGGGGTGCCCGCTTAGAAGCCGCCGCCACCCAGCTAGGGGTGAGTGAGGACGCCCTACGAGATGCCCTCGGCATTCCCGACCAGCCCCCCCAACGCCCTGACCTAGCCACCGCCGCCGCCGAACTCGGCACCACCGAGGACGAACTGCGGGAAACCATGCATAACTTCATGCAAACCCAGCGCCAAGAGCGTCAGGGCCAAGGCCCCCAGGCTGGCCCCCCCGACTTCACCGCCCTCGCCCAGCAGTACGGTGTTAGCGAAGCCGAGTTCCGCCGCATTATGGGTATTCCCGACCGCCCCGACTTCGCCGCCGCCGCCGCCCAACTGGGGGTAACCGAAGACGCCCTGCGCAGCGCCCTACGCGATGCCCATGGCAACCGGGGCCACGGTGGTAACCCCAGGACTCCTGGAGAATGAGTCGTCCATAGACGTTGGGGGCTTTTGGGCCTGTACGACCTGAAGACTGCCCCCGGCGTAGAGACGATGGGTGACGGCTTGAAAGCCCAGGTCACGAAGTTCTTGGGGAATATCAGCCTGGAGCATGGCCCAGGCGGTATGGGTTTCAAACAACCAGAGGAAGGTGGCTAACCCCGGCCAATAGACCGGATTATGGGGGCGATGGAAATCCACTATCGCCACCCTGCCCCCAGGCCGTAGAACCCGCAGGGTTTCTGCAAAAATCTGTTGCCGTTGTCCGGGCTCCATTTCGTGGAGGGCGGCGCTGCTATGGACGAGGTCAAAACAGTCGTCTTCAAAGGGCATTTTCTCGGCCCAGCCTTCCACAAAGGTAGCCTGGGGGACATTGCGCTTGGCCCGTTCGATGGATTTGGGTGAAGCGTCTAGGCCCGTCACCCGTTGGCTATGGTGCACCAAAAAAGCCGTGGTTTGGCCGCTGCCACAGCAGAGATCCAACACGGGGGACGTTGGGGTGAGGGTAAGATTTTGCAGGGCTAGGGTACGAAACCGGGCCTCGCCGCCCACGGTGAGGGCGGCGGTGCGGGAAATGCCATCGTATAGCCACTGATGGCGATAGCTGAGGGGACGGAGAAAAGTAGCCATTACTTGATTATGACGAAATGATGTCCAGCCATCATGGCCTAGAAATCTGGATCAATCACGGACAACAATGGCCAAAAGCCTCCCACAGCGAGGCCCCAGGTCGTCTCTCTAGGACTAGGCTTTCCCCACAGCAGGGCACAGTAGAGTAGTATCGGGGGTATGGCAGCGACTTTAACCCTACCCATCGTGCATATCGCGCTGGCGCTCAGGTCCTTTAAAGCGGTGGCTAGGATGGCCTGAGCAAAGCCGTCCCAGGATGTTGTTTATCTGGGAACCCCATGGATAAGTTTGCCTTATATGCTTGCCCAACCGGATCCCTCGCGGATCAAATTCAAGCCTTCTTAACCCGCAGTCAAGAGACCTGGGGCTCTGCCGTCACCCCCCTGGGGCTGCCCTGCTGCAAGCTGATCGACCCCTTTGAAGAACAGGGGCATACCCTGCCGATCTACACCCAAACCCTAGAGCGGGCCTACAAGCGCGGCATGAGGTCTCGCCCCGACATGGCCCTTCAGGTAGATGGATGGCAGCAGACCACCGACAGCCTCACCCTGGCCCTTACGGCCCCTTGGTTGCGTCAGGTGATGGTGAACTTTGCCTGCACGGTGAAATCCCCCACCCGCAAAATGCCCCTGCGCATTCAAGAACATCTGCGTCTGGTGCTAGCCCAGGGGCAAGGCAAGGCCCAAACCCAGGCCATGGCCCAACTGGCCGAGGAAATGATTGACCTGAATCGGTCCAGCCATTGGGAAATGCGGTTTTATCAGCGTACTACCCGCCAAAATTGGACGGTGCGCCAGGTCTGGGCCTTGGGCGAGGGAATCCACAGCGTTGAGGCTCTGGTGGGGTAGATGGATCGGCCCCGGATCAGCCTAGTGTTGGCCATGAGCCTGGATGGCAAAATTGCCGATGCCCAGCGACGGGCGGCGCGGTTTTCCTCCCAGGCTGATTTGGACCACCTGGAGGCTAGGGTGGCAGCGGCGGATGGGGTGTTGTTTGGCAGCGGCACCCTACGGGCCTATGGCACCACCCTCAGTGTCCGCAACCCTGCGCTCATCGAAGCCCGCCGCCAGCGGGGCCAAACTGATCAACCGATTCATATTGTGTGGTCACCCTCCGGCCATCTCGATCCGCAATGGCGTTTTTTTCAGCAACCCGTTCCCAGAGGATTGATCACCACCCCAGCGGGGGCGCAACCCTGGCAGACCGGGGAATTCTTTGATCGCCTGTGGGTCATCCCCAAGGTTCCAACGGATGCCTGGAACTGGCCTAAACTGCTGGCCCAATTCCCTACCCAAGGACTCCACACCCTGGCCCTTCTCGGTGGCGGACACCTCACCGCCGATCTGCTGCGCCATGGCTGCATTGACGAGGTTTACATCACTGTTTGCCCCCTGCTGCTAGGGGGAGCCACCGCCCCCACCCCAGTCGATGGCGAGGGGTTTTTAGCCGAACTTGCCCCCCGGCTTACCCTGCTCGAACATCGAACCATCGGCGACGAGGTCTTTTTGCACTACCTGGTTCACCCCTCCGGGGTCTAATCCCAAATCCGAATTAGAAGATCCTGATTCCCAGCCCCTCAACTCCGAGGGACGAGGTTTCCTCGCCCGTTGATACCGGGGGCAAGCCAGCCGAATTTTAGGATGATCCTCCCGTAGGCTGGGCAAAGATTTGTAATTGAAGCTACAGTTTTGGGCTGAGATCCGCAAAAATGTAATTGTCGCTACAGATAGTAGGGGTATTGCCATGCTTCCTTCCAGCTCCAGCCAAAACCGCCGCCAAGTGATCAGCGAACTGCGCCACCAACTCCGCTACGCCAGCATAGAAGAACGGTCTCGCATTCGCCAAGAACTTAACTTCTGGATGCAGCACCGCTAACGCCTGTTGCCGCTAAAACAGAAGGCCAAAACATTCATGACGGCCTGTGCCGCAGATCCCAATCTTCTTGGGGAGATGTCTGCTTTGGGCCTTGGATGTTCAATCCTGACCTCTCCAACCACAACCCCTAGGGAGTCCCTGACCCAAGGGTTGTGGTTGGTTTTCGATCTATGGATTGGCTTGATTTACCACGCTTATCGATAGCAATACCTCTAGAACCACCGCCCGACATTGCAGGCAGGAAACCTGCTTCAGCAGGTCACACAGCCCCGTTTGGGAAAAGGGGTAAAACTGGCTACCCAAGGGAAAAGGATGATCGGCCTCGGTCAGCTTGGCCCGAAAGCCAAACAAGCGCTGGTTAGAAAAGGAACTATTTACAGGCCAGCCCTCACCATTCAAGCGCCCTAGGGTGAGGAGTCCACTGGCCCCTATCCTCAGTTCCCGCTGCAAAATGGCTTGGGCCGCATCGGCGGGATCTTGGCCAGCCGCCACCCGACCACCCGGTAAATCCAAGGTCACCCGTCCTACACCGGGACGATAGACCGATGGGGGAACCACCACCTGTTCCCGCCAAATCGGCAGCACAATGGCGGAATCGGCTTTTTCCACCCGCCAGTAGTCCACCGTTTGCTGATCCGAGGTCTGCAACCGTTCCCCCACCAAGCGCAGCCAGGGGTTACGCAGATCCATGAGAACCTGATCCACGGGCCAGGGAGTAGAGGGGGAAAGGGGGGTGTCAGTCAAGAAATTGGATCCAAAGTGGTGAGTCTGATCCAGGCTATCACCCTAGGTGCTGCACTACGGCAACAGGGCTGGCAACATTGGGAAACCCAAAACCACAGCGCCATGCTCGCTGCCTTTAGACAAGCCATTCAGGCAACTAGCCAAGATGCCAAAGCCTGGACTGGTGCGGATACCTGCCCTGACCAATCAGCCATAATTTTGGAGCCTCCGACAGTAGAAAACCGGGGATCTTAATCTGGTGGGTTCCGATCCCCAGCTTCTTGGCCTAGCAGGAAAGATTCTGGATGGCCCGGTAACAGAAACCGGGGATCGCTAGCTCAGGCTGTCGCGATATTCGTTGAGAACGGCCAACACCTGGGTTAGCTTGTGGCGATTGTCGTCCGAAGGTTCCGCCAAAAAGCTTAGGAGTGCAAGATCTCATTCAGTTTCGATTCGAGCTCGGCGAGCCGCTCGTTCTTCTGACTTAGCTCGGCGTTGCTCTTCCTCAACTCGGCGGTTTGCCTCTCGGTTTCGACTGTTCCACTCAACGCCGAAATTAACCAGTGCCACCAAGAGGGCTGCCACGGTGAGTCGGTTGCTCCAGGCTCTGGGGTCGGCGATGAGTTGGAGGAATTGGAAGTCTTGTTCGTCATAGAACCGCAGAAACGCAACAGCGATAGTCAGAACGGTGAGGGTGGTACTGGGCAGCAGGGCCAGAAAATTTAGCCAAACCTGGCGGTTAACCATCTCTATTCTAGTCCAGAGTTTCCTGGGACTATCCTACCCAGCAATCGTGGTTATGGAGTTCGCCATTATGCAGTTAAATGGGGGATGGCCAAGGCTGGACGGCGTTTCCCTCGGTGGATGGATGATGGATAGCCGTTTATTCCCTTCGTCGCTGACCTTTCTCTGTAGCTCAACGTAGCGCAATCACTGTGACCGATTCCGACCCTAAACCCTCCTCGCCCAACCGTTCCTTGGCCAACATTGCGGGCATTGTGGCGGTGGCGACGCTAATTAGCAAGCTGGCGGGGCTGTTTCGGCAGCAGGCGATTGGGGCGGCCTTTGCGGTGGGGCCAGTGGCGGATGCCTACAGCTTTGCCTACATCATTCCGGGCTTTTTGCTGATTTTGCTGGGAGGCATCAACGGCCCCTTCCACAGCGCCATTGTCAGCGTGGTCGCCAAGCAAGATCGCAAGGATACGGCGGCGTTGCTGGAGGCGATCAATACCCTGGTAGGGCTGGTGCTGGTGGGGATTTCGGTGGTGCTCTTCCTGATGGCAGGCGGCATCATCGACACCATTGCCCCTGGCTTGGCCCAAACGGAACCCATCGCCCGCGACATTGCTGTGCTGCAACTGCGGATTATGTCGCCCATGGCCCTGTTTGCGGGGCTGATAGGCATTGGCTTTGGGGCGTTGAATGCGGATAGCCAGTTTTGGCTGCCGTCGATCAGTCCCATTTTCTCCAGCGGGGCGGTGCTGCTGGGGTTGGGCCTTCTCTATGGGGCGATTGGGGCCAACATTACCAACGCCGACTATTTTTTGCTGGGCGGTGCCGCGCTGGCGGGCAGCACCCTGGCGGGGGCGGTGTTGCAGTGGTTGGCTCAGCTTCCGGCCCTGTGGAAGTCGGGCCTAGGCCGACCTCGGTTGCGGTTTGATTGGAAGTTGCCGGGGGTGCAGGATGTCTTTAGGGTGCTGATTCCGGCCACGCTGTCGTCGGGGATGCTGCAAATTAACCTGTTTACGGACTTGTTTTTTGCCTCGTTTATTCCCGGCACGGCGGCGGCTCTGAGCTATGCAAACCTCTTGGTACAAACGCCGTTGGGCATCATTTCCAACGTGATTTTAGTGCCCTTTTTGCCGCTGTTTGCCCGTCTGGCCGCACCGGAACATTGGCCTGAATTAAAGGATCGAATTCGCCAAAGTCTTCTATTTACGGCCCTGACCATGCTGCCCTTGGGGGCGCTGTTTGTGGTGCTGGCCTCGCCCATGGTGCGAGTGATTTATGAACGGGGAGCCTTCGACACCGACGCCTCGGCCATGGTGACCTCGGTGCTGATGGTCTACGGCTTTGGTATGTTTGTCTACCTGGCGCGGGATGTGCTGGTGCGGGTGTTCTACGCCATGGGGGATGGCCAAACCCCCTTTCGCATCAGCCTGATTAACATCGTGCTGAACGGGGTGCTGGATTTCTTCTTCATCCGCTGGCTGGGCGCACCGGGCTTGGTGTTGGCCACGGTGGGGGTGAATGTATTTTCTACCCTGGCGCTGACAGCGATTTTGCACCATCGCCTGCGGGGTCTGCCCCTCCTGGAGTGGGCTGGACTGATTGGCCTACTGACGCTGCTGAGTGCCCTATCGGGAACAGCCGCTTGGGGCACGCTTCAGGGGCTCGAACGCTGGCTAGGCACCACAGGCCTCGGCCCCTTGCTGCTGCAACTCCTGGTTCCCGGTGGCGTGGGCGTCCTGGTCTTCATCCTGGGTGCTTCGGTGCTGCCCATCCCCGAAGTGCGGCAACTGGGCCAACGCCTCAGCCAACGCTTCCGCCGCCGTTAACCCGCTAACCCGTAGGGGCAAGGTCTCCTGGCCCTGTCCATGCCTCAACCTAGTTCGGCAAGCGACTCAGGTGGTTTTGAGCCAGAACGGCCCAGTTCGATTGGCCCATGGTGAGGTACAGGTTCCGGGCAAATTCCATCACCGTGCGGGCCTCTTCGTAGCGACCGAGTTGGATGAACGCCAGCCCTGCGCTAAAGTAGGCATCGGCGTAGCTGCCGTTGATCTGGGTGGCCCGCCGGAAAGACTCCAGCGCCTCCTCCACCTGACCCTGATTAAACCGAGCTAAACCCAGGTTGTAGTGGGCTTGGGGATATTGGGGTTGAATGGCAAGGGCTTGCTGTAGGGCGGTTTCGGCATCCTGGTACTGCTGCCGTTGCAGGTAGATAATCCCCCGCTGAAAGTGGGACTCTGGCGCTTGGGGACTGTATTGCCCCGCCAGGGCGAAGGCGGCGAGGGCGTCATCCAAACGGCCCTGTCCCTGGAGCACCATGCCCAGGTTGTAGTGGGCATTGCCCAAATCCGGCTGAATTTGCAGGGCACGGCGCAGATAGGCTTCGGCCTGATCCAAATTCCCCCCTTCAATCAGGGCACCCGCTAGGTTGGCATAGGCCATGGCAAATTGGGGATCCGCCCGCACCGCCTGCCAAAACGACGATGCTGCCTCCTGAAGCTTGCCCTGCTGCCGAAACAACAGGCCCAGGTTATAGTGAGCCGCCGCCATAGTGGGGTCTAGGGCAATGGCCTGCTCAAACTGGGCCTGGGCCTGTTCGGCCTGCCCCCGCTGAATCAACATCAGCCCTTGGTTTAGGGCCGCTTCCGCCGCTGCGGGATTGGGGGTTGAGTCAGCTTGGGCAAGTTGGATCCTGGGTTGGGCTGAACTCGGTGCCGTTTGGGCCAGGGCTGAGGGCTGGACGCCAGGGCGATGGCCACCGAGGACGACCAGACTCCCCGTGGCGACACCCGCCAACAACAACCGTCGCAACAAGAATCGGGCCATGGCAACACAAGGGTAGGAGCATCTGCGCGATTAGACGCCCCTAACAATATATAGGTGCCCCGATTTTTTCAACCACGGGCGAGCCAATCATACTCAATCCGGCTTACTGACCCACGGTATCAGCGGGTGAGGAGACCTCGCCCCTACGGTTTGTCGGCCTGGGAATCGGGGTCTTCTGGCTCGGATTTGGTCTCAGACCCAACCCGCATCCCATACTCCCGATTCTCAAAAGGCAGAACCGCAGAGTTCATTTGCGGCGATAACCCCGTCTGGCCACCCTCTGATCGCTTGGGTTAGTCGCAGCATCACAGGGGCAAGATCGCCTCCCCCGCTGATACTGGGAGCAAACCAGCCGGATTTAGGATGATGGTTGTTTTTTAGGCCAAGATAGAGGAAATTTTGCGCCCCTGGCCCGTCGCCATGCCCACCATCACCCTTCGCCACCAGCAGACGACCGAATCCGGCTTTGTCGCCACCCTCAGCATCGATGGCCAAACCCATTACTCCGTTACGGTTCAAGACCCCTTCACCGAGGCCCAGGAGCGGGAACTGGAGTTTTACTTCGAGCAATGGATTCGCTTTCCCTTCGATAACCAGGTGATTGCCCAGCGGGCCGCCGCCAGTGTGCAGACCTACGGCGAAAGCCTGTTTGAGCAACTCTTTAGCGACCGTCGCGCCTATGCCGACTATGGCCGCGCCTGTAGCGGTGGGCTAAGCCAACTCCAGGTAGACATTGAGGGCGATTCCCCCGATTTTCAAGCGCTGCATTGGGAGGCGCTAAAAGACCCCGACCATCCCACCCCCCTGGCCACCGAGGCCATCTTTACCCGCAAGCGGTTTCAGTCTGGGGGTGTTTCTGTGACCCTAGCCCCCTCCCCGGTGATTAACCTGCTGGTGGTGACGGCCCGCCCGGATGAGGAAGATGACGTGGGCTATCGCACCATTTCCCGCCCGTTGATCGAGGCCATCCATCGCGCCCAACTGCGGGTGAAGGTGGAGATCCTGCGCCCCGGCACCTTCGAGGCTCTCTCCCGACACCTAGAAAACAAAGATGGACATTATCACATCGTCCACTTCGATGCCCACGGTGGACTGATGACCTACGACCAGTTCGAGGCCGGGGTAACGAAGGATCGCTACACCTACAGAGCCCGCTATGGTCGTCCAGAGATGGAGCGCTACACGGGGCAAAAGGCCTTTTTGTTCTTTGAGGGAGAGGCCAAGGGCAAAGCTGACCCGGTGGAGGCGGAGGAACTGGCGAAGCTGCTGACCAACAGGGGGATTCCCATTTGTATTTTGAATGCCTGCCAATCGGCCAAACAGGTCAAGTCCACCCCCGTAGGGGCGCACAGCAGTGCGTCCACCCCCGACCCCCTGCAAAATACCGATCCCCTGCAAAGCACCGAAACCAGTCTGGGCAGTCGGTTGATGGCGGCGGGGGTGCAGATGGTGGTGGCGATGGGCTATTCGGTGACGGTAACGGCGGCCCAGGTGATGATGGAAAAGCTCTATGCCGAGTTGTTTGCCCAGCGGGGCATTCCCGAAGCCATTCGCCTGGGCCGCAAGGAACTGTACAACCGCAAAGAACGCAAGGTGTACTTTAACCAAATGGTGCCCCTAGAGGATTGGCTGCTGCCCGTGGTCTATGCCAATCGTCCGGTGGATTTGGCCCTGCGGGAGTTTGCCCCCGCCGAAAAGGCCGAGTACCTGACCCAACGCGCCCAACGCTACCGCTTTGAAGCGCCCACCTACGGCTTTGTGGGGCGAGATCTGGAAATTCTCAAAATTGAGAAGGCGCTGCTGCGGCACAATGTGCTGCTGGTGCAGGGCATGGGCGGCACGGGCAAAACCACCCTGCTTAACTACCTGCGCGACTGGTGGCAGACGACCCACTTTGTCAACGATGTGTTCTATTTCGGCTACGACAAAACGGCCTACACCCTGCCATACATCCTGCGCGACATCGGCAAAACCCTCTACCCCGACCCCTACGCCTTTGCCACCTTCGAGGCCATGCCCGCCGCCGCCCAACTGGAGGATGTGGCCGAACAACTACGCGCCCAGCCCTACGCCCTAATGCTCGACAACCTGGAATCGGTGACGGGGCAAGCCTTGGCTATCCCAAATACCCTGCCTGAGGCAGAACAGGCCCAGATCCATCGGTTTTTGCAGCGGCTGGTGGGGGGCCACACCAAAGTGGTGCTGGGTTCCCGCAGTGGCGAGGACTGGCTGGCCGATACCTACACCCACGAAGGCCAAGCCAATCTCTACACCCTGGGCGGCCTAGACCCCGAATCGCGCACCGAACTGGCCGACAAAATCTTGATCGCCCAGGTGGGCGACACCCAACGCATCGCCACCCTGCAAAAGGATGCCGACTTTAAACGCCTGATGACCCTGCTGGCGGGCTACCCCCTGGCGATGGAAGTGGTGCTGGCCAACCTAGCCACCCAAAGCCCCAAAGCCATCCTCGCCGCCCTCCAGGCTGCCGATGTAGACCTCAATGTGGGCGGCAACGACAAAACCAACAACATCCTCAAATGCGTGGAATATTCCCACAGCAACCTCTCACCTCAGGCCCAAAAACTGCTGGTGTGTTTGGCCCCTTTTAATAGCTTCATCGACCGAGCCGACTTAGAAAACTACGGCAAACAACTCCAACAGCACGAACCCTTTAAAGATTATTATTTCTCCCAATTCGATACCGCCATTCAAGAAGCGATTAACTGGGGTTTGCTATCTCCCCACGAATCCGGCATTCCCGGTTGTCTCACCATTCAACCCATCTTTCCCTACTTCCTCCGCACCAAACTAAACACCCTGAATTCCGCCACCCACAATGCCCTCTACGACGGCTTCAAAGCCCACTACCAGGGCTTGGCAGGCAGCTACCAGCAGTGGATGGACTCCAAAGACCCCAACCAGCGGCAACTGGGGCTGATGTTCTGTCGGTTGGAGTATGAGAATCTCTATGTGGCGTTGAAAATTTGTCTTGAAAAGCAAGAAAGCGTTGATATTTTCCTTTGTCTATTTGATTTTCTTAGACTGAGTCAGGATATTTCAAGCACTATTAAACTTTCGGAATTTGTTACCCAGATTCAGGAGAAATATCCCTTAGAGATTCGTGTAGGAAAAATTGGCCTTGAGATTGTCATGACTTTGGACAGGCTAGCCTATTGCTACATGACTACTCAAAATTACCAAAAAGCAAGATCAACTTATGAGAAAGTCCTCAACGTGATACTTCAACTTCGAGAAGTATCTGACAACCAAATTAAGTCCGCTCTCGCTAGCACCTACCACCAGTTGGGCAGGGTGGCGCAAGAACTGCGGGAGTATGAGCAGGCGCGAGCGCACTATCAGCAGGCCCTCGATATCTACATCGAATTCAACGACCGCTACGAGCAAGCGGGCACCTACCACCAGTTGGGCATCGTGGCGGAAGACCTGCGGGAGTATGAGCAGGCGCGAGCGCACTATCAGCAGGCCCTCGATATTTTCATCGAATTCAACGACCGCTACACTCAGGCCACCGTCTACCACCAGTTGGGCATCGTGGCGCAAGAGATGCGGGAGTATGAGCAGGCGCGAGCGTATTATCAGCAGGCCCTCGATATCAAAATTGAGTTCAACGACCGCTACAGCCAAGCCAGAACCTACCACCAGTTGGGCATGGTGGCGGAAGTACTGCGGGAGTATGAGCAGGCGCGAGCGCACTATCAGCAGGCCCTCGATATCTACATCGAATTCAACGACCGCTACAGCCAAGCTAGCACCTACCACAACTTAGGCATCGTGGTGCAAGACCTGCGGGAGTATGAGCAGGCGCGAGCGCACTATCAGCAGGCCCTCGATATCTGTATTGAATTCAACGACCGCTATAGCCAAGCCCGCACCTACCATCAGTTGGGCATTGTGGTGCAAGACCTGCGGGAGTATGAGCAGGCGCGAGCGTATTATCAGCAGGCCCTCGATATCTGTATTGAATTCAACGACCGCTACAACCAAGCCCGTATCTACCACCAGTTGGGCATTGTGGCGCAAGACCTGCGGGAGTATGAGCAGGCACGAGCGCACTATCAGCAGGCCCTCGATATCAAAATCGAATTCAACGACCGCTACAGCCAAGCTAGCACCTACAGGCAACTTGGGCTATTAGCAGAAGCCCAAGAAGACTATGCCCAAGCCCAGCAGCACCTACAGCAAGCTCTCACCATTTTTGTTGAGTTCAACGACCAGCAAAGCGTAGCCCAGACAGTACGAAACCTCGCCCGTCTGTACCAAACCACCCAAGACGACAGCCTGCTTGCCGCTGTGGCCCAGTGCCTTGGCACCACCCCCGCCCAGGTGCAAGAGCGCTTCGCCGCCAACCGTGGGTAGAGACCCCAGATCCCAGGGTTCTTTAGCCATAGCCCACGAGCCAACCAACAGCCCCCACCAGAACCCTGGGATCTTTCCCCAGAACACTAGAACCCCGGTTTCTACCCCAGTCTTGCTGTCTGCCCCAAGCCACCACACTGGCGCTATCTCATACACAATAGATTTAGTACCACCCCCACTAGACAACCCATCCCTATGGAACCCACCGCTGCCCTCGACATCCAAACCCTCAAATCCCTCATCAAAGACAGCGTCCGCGAAGTGATGCAAGAAGAGTGGTTCAAGTTCTTTGACCTGATCCTTCCCTATGTAGACAATCAAGAACAAGCGGCAATCGAAGCCTCCTTCTCACCTGCCGACTACAGCGAAGACGATTTTGTAGAGATTACCCACTGGTTCAACAACGCAGATAACCATGTCCCCTGCTGATCTGTCCCGTAAAGGCTTTCAAGCCCTAGTCGATGCCCTGGGCTATGTCGATGCTGTGCGTTTTATCAAGCAGTTCGACCAAGGCCACGGCGACTACACAAAAGACCGTAGCTAATGGCTCGACCACCTCACCCTAGACGAGATCCTATTCCCAGATGCCAACGATTAGTAGATTCTATGGAATCATCATCTTCATGAACTACAACGACCACCAGCCTCCTCACTTCCATGCTCGATATCAAGATCAGGAAGTGATTGTGGAAATTACTACGGGTGTCGTCGAAGGCAGAATGTCAAAACGTGCTTTGAGAATGGTACTGGAGTGGCTAGACCTTCACCAAGCAGAATTACTAGAGAACTGGGAGCGTGCCAGACAACGCCAAGCCCTGAACGAAATTCAACCATTGCAATAGCGATAAGCGATTATGTTCCTCCATGTCACACGCCTTGAACTTCTGCAAGACTATAAGCTCAGGCTCACCTTTAGCGATCAGGTAACCAAAGAGGTTGATCTAGAGTCAGAACTCTATGGCGAAATCTTTGCGCCCCTCCAAGACCCAGCACAATTCAGGCAGGTTTTCCTCAATTCAGAGACCAACACCATTGAATGGCCCAACGGTGCAGACTTTGCCCCAGAATTTCTCTACGACATCGGCCAACCCCTATCCCAAATAGCCTAAAGCCGTTCTTGATAGAGTGAGATACACCCTTGCTGAGGTCTAGATCCCCCCAGTGCCTAGCTGTCTAAGTTGCACTCTGTCCCCCCCTTGATAAGGGGGCAGGGGGGATCATTGCAATGTGCTTCACCCGTGTGAAATCCGCTATAAAGTCGGAGGATTGAGGGTAGCTAGATGTCGCAGTCTGACAACCTCCCCACCAAGCAAGCATCACTCATTTCCTTGGGCATCGCTCGGTTCCGTGTAGTCGCAGAAGGTGCGGAGGCCAATTTTGAGAATCCACAGCACCACCACCGTCGCAATCGCCGGACTCATCCAGGGCAGCGCAATCAGATCCACCACGTAGACAATCAACCCCGTTAGCAGAGCCGCCTGGGCCGGATTTTTGTTGTACTCCTCCACCTTTTCGCGAAAGCTATCGTCGCCGCATAGCTCCCGCCGCAGATTGGCCACAAGCACCTGACGCAACGTCTTGCGGTCTTCTCCATACACCGCCGACCCCGCCGCCGCCATCGACAAATCCTCCAGGCTGGCCTCCAGGTTGCCCCGGTGCTGGTGCAGATTTTCCAGGGCCGTCTGGGCCGGAGCGTAGTTTTGCAAAAGCGCCTGGGCCGACTGAAGTTCTGCCGTTGAAAGCGTGTTCGCCATAGCCATTATGGAAATCCCGATAGCCAAGATTAACACTGCATGAACCCCTGATGGCTGTGGCGAAGGCGGGTGAACAGCACAAGAGCGTGTTTGCGATCTACTGAACCTGAGGGATTCGGTTGGGTTGAGGGGTGCATTGCTTCGCCAACGCTAAGCAATGCACCAGCAGGAAAGGTAGTCATTGGCCCTTATTTCTTGGCGGATCCCCTAGCTGTCATGGTAAGCCTCCATGCCAATGCAAGAGCACACCAGGTTACGATCCCCATAAGCTTGGTCGATGCGGTTCACGGCGGGCCAGAATTTGGCGTTGCGGCAGAATTCTGTGGGGAAAACAGCCTGTTCCCGACCGTAGGGACGATCCCAATCGGAGACCAGATCCGCCGCCGTGTGTGGGGCGTTTTTCAGCAGATTATTCTCTGCGTCGGCCTTTCCAGTTTCGATGGCGCGGATCTCCTCGCGGATGGCGATCATCGCATCACAAAACCGATCCAGCTCGGCTTTGGATTCGCTTTCGGTGGGTTCCACCATCAGCGTCCCCGCCACGGGCCAAGACATGGTGGGGGGATGGAAGCCGTAGTCGATCAGGCGCTTGGCTACGTCCTCCACGCCAATGTCGGCGGACTTTTTGAAGGGGCGCACATCCAAAATGCACTCGTGGGCGACGCGGCCATTCTGCCCCGTGTAGAGGATGTCGTAGTGGCCCTCTAGGCGCTGGGCGATGTAGTTGGCGTTGAGGATCGCCACTTCTGTCGCCCGTTTCAGGCCCAGCGGCCCCATCATGGCGATGTACATCCAGGAAATCGGCAAAATGCTGGCGCTGCCCCAGGGGGCGGAGGTCACCGCTCCAATCCCTTTATCGCCGCCGACCCCATGCACCAGGCTATGTCCCGGCAGGTAGGACACCAGGTGGGCTTTCACCCCAATCGGGCCAACCCCTGGGCCACCTCCGCCGTGGGGAATGCAGAAGGTTTTGTGCAGGTTGAGGTGGCAGACATCCGCGCCAAAGTCTGCCGGACGGCAGAGACCCACCTGGGCGTTCATGTTGGCCCCATCCATGTAGACCTGGCCACCGTGGGTGTGGATAATCTCGCAAATCCGGGCAATTTCCGCCTCAAATACGCCGTGGGTGGAGGGATAGGTCACCATCAGCGCCGCTAGGTTGTCGCTGTGCTGGATGGCTTTGGCTTCCAGGTCGGCTACGTCAATGTTGCCTTCCTCGTCGCAGGCCACGGGGACAACCTTCATCCCCGCCATCACCGCACTGGCTGGGTTGGTGCCGTGGGCCGATTGGGGAATCAGGCAAACATTCCGGTGGGTGTCGCCCCGCTGTTGGTGGTATTCGCGAATCACCAATAGCCCGGTGTATTCCCCTTGCGCTCCGGCGTTGGGCTGAAGGGACACGCCATCAAACCCGGTAATTTCCGACAGCCAGGTTTCCAAATCCGTGAACAACTGCCGATAGCCCTGGGCCTGATCCGCCGGAGCAAAGGGATGGATTTGGCCAAACTCCGGCCAGGTGACGGGGATCATCTCCGCCGTGGCGTTTAGCTTCATGGTGCAAGACCCCAAAGGAATCATCGCCGTCGCCAGGGACAAATCCTTGGCTTGCAGACGATGCAGGTAGCGCAGCATCTCCGTTTCGCTGTGGTAGCGGTTGAAGGTGGGGTGGGTGAGGAAGGGGCTGGTGCGAGCGTGGGGAGTGGGGAGTGGGGAGTCGGGAGTCGGGAGTCGGGAGTCGGGATTTCCGGTGAAGACGGTGATTAGGTCTTGGAGATCCTGATCGGTGACGGTTTCATCGAGGGCGATGACTAGGGTTTCGCTATCCACCACGCGCAGGTTGATGCGGTGGGCGGCGGCGCGTTCGAGAATGGCGGATTGTTGATCGCCAACGGCAACGCGCAGGGTGTCGAAGTAGGGTTCGCTACCGAGGGTGAATCCGGCTTCGGTCAACGCCTGGGCTAGGGTTTGGGTCTGCTGGTGGATGCGGTTGGCGATGGCTTTCAGCCCCTCCGGCCCGTGGTAGACGGCATACATGCTGGCCATGATCGCCAACAACACTTGGGCGGTGCAGATGTTGCTGGTGGCAGCATCGCGGCGGATGTGTTGCTCACGGGTTTGCAGGGCGAGGCGCAGGGCCGGGGCACCGTAGCTGTCTTTAGAAACGCCCACCAAACGACCGGGCAGCTTGCGGGCAAAGGTATTGCGGGTGGCAAAAAAGGCGGCATGGGGACCACCATAGCCCAGGGGCACACCAAAACGCTGGCTGTTGCCGACCACAATATCCGCCCCAAATTCCCCAGGGGGACGCAGTAGGGTGAGGCTGAGCAGGTCGGCGGCGACGGTGGCTAGGGCATTGACGCCGTGGGCCTGGGCGATGAATGCTTCGTAGTCGTAGATGGCCCCATCGGTGGCGGGGTATTGCAGCAGTACGCCAAAGACGGGGGTGGCAAAGTCGAAGGTTCGATGATCCCCAACGACCACATCAATGCCCAAGGGAATGGCGCGGGTTCTCACCACATCAATGGTTTGGGGGTGGCAGGCTTCGGATACCCAGAAGGTCGTCGCGTCCTTTTTCTTACGGGCGTTAAAGGCCAGGGTCATCGCTTCTGCCGCCGCTGTGCCCTCATCGAGCAGAGAAGCATTGGCGATTTCCATTCCGGTCAGGTCGGTGATTAGGGTTTGGTAGTTCAGCAGTGCTTCCAGACGACCCTGGGAAATCTCCGGCTGGTAGGGAGTGTATTGGGTGTACCAACCCGGATTTTCTAGCACGTTGCGCTGAATCACCCCAGGAGTGAGGGTATTGGCATAGCCCAGGCCTAGGTAAGACCGCCATACCTGGTTTTGGCTGGCCAGCGCCTTCAATTTCGCCAACGCCGCCGCCTCATCCAATCCCTTGGGAAGGTCAAGATCCTGCGGTAGCCGAATCGTAGCGGGAACCGTCGCCGCCATCAGGTCTTCTAACGAGTCGTAGCCCAAGGCCGCCAGCATCGTCGCCTGTTCCGCCGCCGTTGGCCCCAGGTGCCGCGCCACAAAGGGGCTGAGGGGTTGCTCCGAGTTCGATGCGGCGTGACCATTGGCCGCCCTGGCCCAATCGGCAGAGGCAGACGAAGAAACGGTGATCGGTGCAGAAAAGGCTTGCGTCATACCCGCTGTGGCTCGCTGTGAAGGATGATGAGTCCCCCAGGTTGGCCCAGTGCAACCGCACCCTTGGCAACCCAGGTGTTTATATTTTGAAACAAACCCGTCCTTTTTGGGATACAACCCGCTATGGCCCTTTCTCAACGCAGGGCGCGTCATCCGGTGGGCGGGACGGGCATAATAGGGCGAGTGAGTCTTCCAGTGGCCCCTTGCCATGTCCCCATCTTCCCTACCCTCCGATCCTGTCCTCCCAGGGAGGCCAACGGTCTCAGTCATCGTGCCCATCTACAACGGTGAGGAAGATTTGCCTAGCCTGCTAGCGCGTCTGATGGCCCAGACCTACCCCGCCAACCGGGTAGACTACTGGCTGGTGGACAACGGGAGCCAAGACCGCACCCCAGAGATGTTGCAGACCGCTGCGGCCCAAGCCGCCGAACGGGAAATCCGCCTTCAGCCCTTGACCTATGCCGATATTCAAAGCTCCTACGCCGCCCGCAATGCCGGAATTGTCGCCGCCACGGGGGAGATCCTGGCCTTTACCGATGCCGACTGCTGCCCCGAACCCACCTGGCTAGAGGAACTGGTCAAGCCCTTTGCCGATCCCGCCATTGGCCTAGTGGCCGGGGGAATTCAAGCCCTACCCAGTCAGCACTGGCTAGAGCGCTATGCCGAACGCCAGGGCACCCTCTCCCAGGAAAACACCCTGCATCATGCCTTTTTGCCCTATGGCCAAACGGCAAATTTGGCCGTGCGGACCGAGATTTTTCGGCAGATCGGCCTATTTCGGCCTCATCTCACCACCGGAGGCGATGCCGATTTCTGCTGGCGAGTTCAGCAACACACCGCTTGGCAGTTGGCCTCTGCGCCCCAGGCCATCATCTACCACCGCCACCGCCGCACCCTCCAGGAACTGCGCCGCCAGTGGTACCGCTATGGTTGCTCCAGCCGCTATCTGCACGATCTCCATGGAATTGCCCTCATGCGCCCCCTCACCGCCGGAATCGTGCGCTATCGCCTACTGCGCTGGGGACTCAAAGAACTGCCCCAAGCGGCCCTTAAAGCCCTGATGGGCCAAGCCACCAGGGTCGATGTCGTCACCACGCCCCTCGACCTATGGTGTGGTCACGCCTATGACCAGGGCCAACAGCAGGCCCAATTATCCCCCGCTGCCCGCCAGATTGCCCATCTGCCCTGATCCCTGATTTCCTAATTGGCTGGAAAACCCTGATGCTGGCGAAATCCTGCGCGGCGGACGGGAAGACCCCGTCCCTACGACTCCCCACTCCCCCATGCCCATGCGCCTTTTAATGATTTCCGCCACGTTTCCCTACCCGCCCACCCTGGGGGGAACTCAGGTGCGTACCTTTTACCTGCTGAAGCACCTCAGCCAGCGCCATGCCGTAACCCTGGTCACCCAAACGTCGCCGGAGGTCAGCGAGGCGGATGTAGTAGATCTGCGGGGCTATGTGGACAAACTGGTGTGTTTCCCGAAGCCCAATCCCGCTGATTTGAAGCGAGGGACGATGGGCAAGGTCAGCCGTTTTGCCAACTTTTTGGTGACGGGCACGCCCCCTAGTACCACTTATCTGATGGTGCCAGCTATGCAAGCCTGGATTGAGGACTGGGTAACGAGCGGCCAGTGTGATGTCATCACCTGCGAACACAGCGTTAACGAAGGGTTTGTGCAACCCAGCTATCGGCAGCGGGTGGGCAAGGTGGTGGTGGATATTCATAGTTCGCTCTACGGCACGTTGTTGAACCAGCTTGAAACGGGCACCGCCGAGAAGCCCTGGCGGGATCGCCTCAATCTGGGCCTAATGCGCCGCTACGAAGGGCAATATGTGAAAAAGTTTTCTGACCTGGTGATTACCACCGAGGAGGATCGCCGCTTTTTTGAACCTATTGCAGGCCAAACGCCCCTCCATGTGGTGCCGAATGGGGTGGATTTGGAGGCGTTCCCCTACCGCAATGCAGACCCCGGTGGCCACAGCCTAGTGTTTGTGGGAGCCATGGACTACATCGCCAATGTGGATACGGCCCAATACCTCGCTACGGAGATTCTGCCGCCCCTGCGCCAGCGCTACCCAGAGGCCACCCTCTATCTCGTCGGCAACAAGCCCACGGAGGCCGTCCAAGCTTTGGCCCAATACCCAGGGGTGGTGGTCACGGGGCGGGTGCCCTCGGTGGCAGACTATCTGCACCGGGCGACGGTGGGTGTGGTGCCGATGCGGATTGGCTTTGGCATTAAAAACAAAACCCTGGAGGCCATGGCGGCGGGGGTGCCCGTGGTCGCCAGTGATCGGGGCTTGGAAGGCTTGGCCGTAGACCAACCCCAGCGGGCACTGCGGGCCAATTCCACCGCCGAGTATGTGAATGCCATTGGCCAACTGTTCGACGATGCCAACCTACGGGCCACCCTCTCCCAACGGGGGCGCGAACTCATCGAGTCCACCTTCACCTGGGATCGGGCCGGGGATGCCTATGAACGGGTGATCGGCACGATCTGAAGGGGACAACGGTTTTACCCCTGTGGGTATGGCTGAAGTGATGCAGGATACCCAGTTTTCACCGTTTATGTAACATTTCTTGATTACCATGAACTCCTCCTAATTCCCGGATTTACCCGGTATCTCTTTCTGGCATTGCGCTGCTGAGTAGGTTGATACTGGGGCCATCGGTGGGTTACAACGGGGGTAAAAAATCAAGAGCCGCAAGCCGTTGCCCCCTGTCAATAACGATGGGATTATTGATGGCCGTAAACGTGGTGAAGGTTCCGTTTATCCTACGATGGCACCTGGAGACGCCACTGACGAATGCAGCCATCGGCTCCGGCACTGAGCAGCGTATCGTCGGCAACGGTAATCAGGTTCATGTTCCCTGGGCTGTGAGCGAAGACCGTATCGAGCAATGCTCCAGAGGCCACATCCCAAACCATCAGCCGCCCTTGATTATCCGTCCCGCAGAGCAAGCGCCCCTGGTGGCAAAAGGTGAGTGCCGTAATTCCGCTTTGGGCTGATTGACAGGTTTGGCGGCGATCCCCTGATGGAAACTGCCATAGGCCCACTTCGCCATTGGAGGATCCAGAGGCAAAGGTTCGACTCTCTTGAGAAATAGTCAAGGCTTGCACAGATTCACTGTGCGCCTGAATTGATTTCATTTTCTCAACTTTAAGTGTTCGGCATAACTGAATAGAACCATCAGAAATACCACAAATGCTAAACAATCCAGCCGTGCCAAGGGCAAGCAATAAGGTAGAGGCTTCAGGATGTGGAAATGATCTTAGCAGCTTACCTTCACGAAAATCCCATATTTTTGCCTTTCCTTCGGATCCTATTGTTATTAATGATTTGGCCGTATAATCAATAGCAAAGGTCTCAACATCCTGATCATGGGCCTTAATCTGCTTGATGAAGCTTCCATCAGCTAAATTCCATAACCGTATTGTGCCATCTTGACTGCCACTGAAGAGAATTTGATTATCAGGACTGAAAACTAAATGAGTTACAATACTCAGGTGTCCATTGAGAACATGAAATCTACGCTTATTCTTATAATTCCATAACTCAATAGAGCCGTGATGGTGTCCTGTGACGATCAATTTCCTGTTAGGACTCATTACCATGACAGAGATCGCCTCTATTTCTTGCGCAAACTCTCCATCAAGCGATAGCTTTGCTGTAAAGCCAGCTTCTTTAACCTTAGTAGAGTCTACTTCGTCGAAGGGTGAGTGCTGTTCCTGTGTGCCAGATTCTTGAGGCTGAGGCTGATTTTTTTCTTTTCTAGGAGAGTTTTTGCCTGCTTGTCTAGGAGAATCCTTTTTTAATAGATAACTCAAATATCTAAACTCTGAATTATGCCGTATTAGATCAATAATTTCATCATCATAGTCAATGAGATAAAGTCCATATTCCGATGCTCGTCTAAAGTCACTGCTTCCCCGATGCTCAAAGCCTAATACTGAAAACAAGATGCCTCTCAAGTGATACGCTGCGGCATAGTTAGGATTAAGCTTTATTGCATGAGTTAACTCCTCTGCTGCCTCTCGATACTGGCCAATCTTGATAAGACATTTGGCATGATCATAAAATTCTCTCGGACTGGTGCGGTGGGTTTTAACGGAGGTAGCATAACTGGACGCACCAGACGATAAGCTGTTAGTCATCTAAACTGCGTATAATACATTAAAATTCTGGAATAAGCCATGGGAGTCAGAAACTATCTAACGTCAGAGGAAAAGCAAGAGCTTCAGAAGCA
>NZ_JACJRS010000066.1 GCF_014697375.1 Phormidium sp. FACHB-1136 | reverse complement strand
TTCATTTTAATCACGACTGACACAGTGCGATAGAAAGGTTATTTCTGTCTCACTGTGTTCTTTTTTGAGACGGCAATTCCCTGGATACTCAATTAATCGAGGTGCCCAATCCACAATCACCGATCAACTACCCTGCGCCCGACAAGCCGCGACGGACATTGAGAATGTCGATACAAGACGTTAGTACAAATTTTGATAAGCGGGTAACGCGATTCGAACGCGCGACATTCACCTTGGCAAGGTGACGCTCTACCGCTGAGCTATACCCGCATGTAAAACCGAAGCAGTTGTTAAGAGTTTCTTAAGCGTTTCGGTTTTGACCTTACCTAGAATCTCAAAAAGTAACGTAAATGTCAATACCTTTTGAGATTTTTTCGAGAGACTCCCGACGGCTTCCGGGAAACCCCAACCCAACGCCCTACACGGCGTCGGAAATCATTGTCGAACTAGCTTCGACGACGGTGCCCCCATGACCAGGGAGCATGGTTCCAGGAGTACCTGTGCCAGAGACCCGACGAATTTGCTTCATCAGGCTGGCCATTTCGAGGGCGCTCATGGCATAGTCCCAACCGTGGTTGGCCTTGATGCCTGCCCGCTCTAGGGCCTGCTGGAGGGTGTCGGTGGTTAGGACGCCAAAGACGATGGGCACCCCGGTTTGGAAGCCCGCCGCCGCAATGCCCTTCGACACCTCCGCCGAAACGTAGTCAAAGTGGGGAGTTTGGCCCCGAATGACCGCCCCCAGGCAGATGATGGCGTCGTAACGCCCGCTCAAGGCGAGCTGACGGGCGACGAGGGGAATCTCGAAGCTGCCGGGAACCCAGGCGTAATCCACCTGAGTGCCTTCAGGGCTGGGGTCTACGCCGTGGCGCTTGAGGCAGTCTTGGCACCCCGCCAGCAGCTTACCCGTCACCAGATCGTTAAATCGCCCTATCACAATGGCGAACCGAAACGAGTCTGCCGCTGCAAAGGTGCCTTCAAATACCGCCATGAAAATCCTTGAACGATGTCTTAAACAGGCTTAGACCACAAAGGGCTTAGACCACAAAGTAGTTGAGGCCACCGACCAAAACCACCAGCACGCCCCAGATAATTGAGCCGAGCAGAATGAGCTTTTTAGACTGATCCCAGTTTTGAGGGGAGGCGTAGGCCACGGGCACATACACCACCAGCACAAAGGACATCAGAACCAGGGCGAATAGGGCAAGCTGAAACAGGATGACCATCTAAAATCTCTCTCTTAAACACAGCAGGGGATTTAAGACACCACGCCCTCAAGCCAGCGCCCCTATTCTTCCAGCCAAGCTGGTTTACCCTGGGAAGCGCCTTTAAGGAGGGATTAAGCGCCATCACATCCAATTGAGCCTCCGGTTAGGCCGTTCGCCCTCGACTAAGCTAAGCGGCGACAGCAAAATCGGAGCAAAGGGATGGGCTGAAACCCTCTAACCTTGAGTAGGGCAAGGCAAATTGCCACAGTGATCTCAATTAGTAAGCTATCAGAAAGCGCGCCCCTTGGGAAACCGATATGGACTTAGTGCTGTGCCACACCACCGCCGATTTTGACACCCTGGGGGCCGCCGTGGGGTTGGCGCGGCTGCAACCGGGGGCGCGGGTAGTGTTGACGGGGGGCTGTCATCCCACGGTACAGCGGTTTGTGGCTCTGCACCGGGATGAATATCCGCTGATTGAACGGCGGGCGGTGAACCCGAATCAAATTCGGTCGCTGACCCTAGTGGATGCCCAGTTGCCCCATCGGTTTGGCCCTGCGGCGGAGTGGATTGATTTGGCCCTGGCGCGACACATTCCGATTACGATTTATGACCACCATCCCGCTACGGAGAAGGCGGTTCCGGCCCAAACTACGGTAATTGAAACGGTGGGTTCGGCCAGCACCCTAGTCGTGGAGGCGATGCAGCGGCAGGGGATTTTGCCCACGGTGGCCGAGGCGACAGTAATGGCCCTGGGGGTGCATGTGGATACGGGGTCGCTGCTGTTTGAAACGGCCACGGTGCGGGATGCGGAAGCCCTGGCTTGGCTGATGGCCCAGGGGGCGAGTGTGCCTGTGATTGCGGAGTTTGTGGAACCGGGGCTAACTCCGAACTTGCAAGACCTGCTGACGGCGGCGATGGAGCAGATGGTCGTCGTAAATACTGAGGGCAATACCTTGGCCTCGGTGCTGCTGGCGGTAGATCGCTATATTCCGGGACTGTCGGGGGTAGCAGAACGGCTGATTTCCTTGGCCGATGTGGATGCGCTGCTGTTTGGGGCGCACTATCCCGGTAAAGACCTTGGCCCCGATGGTGAAACGCCCCTACGCAAGCTTCTATTAATTGGTCGCGCCCAGGGACGGGTGAGTTTCAAGCAGGATCAGGGCCATGACCGGGGGCAGGGGATTGGCCAAAAGTCAGATCAGAAACTTAGCCAGCGATTTGGACAGGAGTTAAGACAAGAACTCGGTCAGGGCATTGATTGGGGATCACTATTTACGACGGTTGGCGGCGGCGGACATCCCACGGCGGCTTCGGCTACGCTAACCACGGATGCGCCGGAACAGGTGATGAAAACGGTGCTGAGTCAGGCCCGATTACAGTTCCCTAAACCGCCCACCGCCCGCGATTTGATGTCTTCCCCGGTGCGGACGATTCGACCCGAAACCACCATTGGCGAGGCCCAGCGAATTTTGTTGCGCTACGGCCATTCGGGTTTGTCGGTGGTGGATGCCACGGATGCCTTGGTGGGGGTAATTTCACGGCGGGATTTGGACATTGCCCTTCACCACGGGTTTAGCCATGCCCCGGTGAAGGGCTACATGGCCACTAACCTCAAGACCATCACCCCAGAGACTTCCCTCAGCGAGATTGAGGAATTGATGGTGACCTACGACATTGGCCGCTTGCCTGTGTTGCAGGACAAGGCACTGGTGGGTATCGTCACTCGCACCGACCTGTTGCGCCACCTACATCAGGTGCAGCGAATGACGGGATCGCCCCGGCCCACCCCCGGACAGCCCCAACTGCCCCCGGTGCCTCCGCTGACAGAAGTTTTGGCTCAACATCTCAAACCGAGCCTGTGGGAGATCCTTACCCAGATTTCCACAGCGGCCCAGGATCGGGGCTGGCATCTCTATTTAGTGGGCGGCGCGGTGCGGGATTTGCTGATTCAGCGGGATACGGTTCCGGCGACCGAGGGGGTGAGCCTGCCGGACTTAGATTTGGTGGTGGATGGCTTTTATCAAACCGCGCAAGTGGGGGCTGGCATGGTGCTGGCGGAGCACATCAAGGCCCAATTCCCGGAGGTGGATATTCAGGTGCATGGTCGGTTTCAGACCGCTTCCTTAGTGTGGCGGCGGGAGTTGGATCATCCCCTGGCAGGACTAATGATCGACATTGCCACCGCACGCACCGAGTTTTACCCCTATCCGGCGGCTAACCCTGAGGTAGAAGCCAGCTCCATTCAGCAAGACCTCTACCGCCGCGATTTCACCATCAACGCCATGGCCCTGCGGCTGACGAATCCTGGCCAAGGGCAACTCCTGGATTACTTTGGTGGCCTGATTGACCTGCACAATCGCCAGGTGCGGGTGCTGCATCCCAACAGTTTTATTGAAGACCCCACCCGCATTTACCGAGCGGTGCGGTTTGCGGTGCGCCTAGGATTCAGCCTAGACAGTCAAACCGAGGGCTACATTCACCACGCCATCGACAGCGGCGTCTATGCCCAGATGCAGCGCCAGGTGAAGCGGGTGCCTGCCCTGCAAGTGCGGCTTAAAAATGAGTTGAAATACATCCTAGAAGCCCACTACTGGCCAGGAGCCTTGGAACTGCTGGATCACCTACGGGCGCTGCGCTGTATCCACGGCGATCTGGCCATGACGCCCGCTCTGTGGCACCAGTTGCGGCGGGTGAGTCGCTGGCTGGATCGGTTTGATTGGGCGGAACGCTGTAGCCCATGGCAGCTCAGGCTGGAGGTGCTGCTGGCCACCCTGCCCCCCGGTCAGCGTCATGACATTGCCGCCGCCCTACAACTAACGGAGACCAGCATTCAGCGACTGGCCCACCTGGACGATTTGGAAACGACATGGTTGAACACCATCACGCCAGCCCTACGCCCCAGCCAGCGATATGCCACCTTTGCCCCGGTTGATCTGGCCACCCTGTTATTAGTCAGCGCCCGCCATCCCCGCACCCTGGGGCCAGTGATCTGGCGCTACCTCACCCTGGAGAGTAAGGTAGTGCCCCTGGTCAATGGCGAGACCCTGAAAACCCTGGGCTACAAACCCGGTCGCCAATTTAGCCCCATGCTGGCGGCCCTGCTAGCGGCCCAGTTGGACGGAGACATCACCACCCTGGAGGAGGCCCAGCAATTCCTGGTTCAGCATTATCCGCTGTCCCCCGCCCCACCCCAGAAGGGCAGCAGACAAGCTAAAGTAGCAAAGACTTGACCCTAACTCCGTTACTTGGGGATATTTCCTCGAACCAGCCCTATGACCTTAGCCCTTGGTACATCGCTCCAGAACGGCACCTACGTCATTGATGCCCTCAGCGGCGAGGACAGCATTGGGCCGCTTTATTTGGCCACCCATGTGCCCAGTGGTCAGTGGGTCTTGGTGCGAGTGTTGGGTAGTCGTCATCCAGAGTTACTGCCGGATGCCTCGCAACGTAGCGCGTTCTATCAGTACCTAGAATCGCTGGCGGCCCTGGGGACATCCTTTATCCCCAAAAGACTGACCGGGTTTGAGGAGGACAAGGTCTGCTACCAAGTGTTTGCCTCGCCGCTGGGATCACCCCTGAGCCAAGGTGTGGCGCAAGCGCCTCGGCCCCTAGCCCCTAGTCTGACCCTGGTTCGGCAGATCGCCCAGCACCTTGAAGCCCTGCGTACCATGGGGTGGGCAGAACTGCGCATGGCCCCTGACCAAGTGTGGCAAGGTCCTGGGGGAACCCTCACCCTGACGGGGTTTGACTTTCCGGCCCCTGGCCAAGCTTCCGGCTCCAGCGAGGCGAATCTGGTGCGGGGATTAACGGAGCTACTGTACTTTTTGCTGACGGGCCAGCGGGCGGCTCAGGCTCCCCTAGGGGTTGACCTGCGCCATCGTCGCCCAGAGTTGCCCACGGGCTTGGATGCGGTGTTTCAGTGGGCTAACCCCTCCCTAGCCTTGGCCCAGCCTCCCAGCCTGGAAAAATGGCTTACCCTGCTACCCCATTCCGCCCCCTCAGACCTCGATCTCGTGGTCTCCCACTATCCTCAATCCTCGGAACGGGCCAAGGGCAATGCTTCCATCCCAGCGGCACCAAAAGCTCAGCGGACGACGGCTACCACCGTCTTGGCGGCTCCGATGGCTCCACCCCCCACCCAAATTGCACCTGCGATGATAGCCCCCCGTGCCGCCGCTCCCGCCCCCAAACGTGGGCCTTGGATGCCTTTAGCCTTGCTGACTACGGGGTTTATCTTTGGCATCGGTGGGGTGGCCTTTGGTCTCCAAGCCCGCCTTCAGCCCTCCAGCCCCGCCGCCCAAACCCGCTTTAACCCCAACCAAGCCTTTCCGCCCCTGCCCAATTGGGATAACAGCGAGCCAGGGTTTGGCAATCCGACGGTGGAGAATCGTCGATCTCTCCCCAGTAGTCGCTCGGACAGACCGAGTGATCGCCCCAGCAATCGCCCCACACCTGCATCGGAACCCTCCACTCGTTCGGCCCCCTTGGCCCAGCCCAACGGTGATGCTAACCGTGATCTAAACCCACCTGGCCAAACCACGTTTCCCCCTGGGCGCACACCCCAATCGGCTCCTCGGCCTGTGCCCTCCGTGGAGCATGAAGCGCCCACGGTTTCGGGTGATGACCGTGCGCCCAGTTTCCCCGCCAGCCCTGAACCTGCCCCGCCCATCCGTGAAGCGGCCCCCGATCCAGTCGTGTCCCCCACCCCGGCAGAAGCGGCTCCAGCCCCGATAGAAGCGGCTCCGGTGGTTCCGGCCCCAGTGACGCCGCCGCCCCCGGTGTTGGCTCCGGTAGTGCCCCCGGCCCCCTTGGTTCCGGATCCCGAATCCCCGGCCCCCTTGACCTCCAGTTAGACGCCCCCCTTGCTCGGAGGTTCGGGCCTGCGCTTGGGGATAAGAGCGTTATAATTCTAAACAGTTGGGTTTGGTACGAGGTTTTTATCGATGAGTAACCCGGTGCTTCACGCATTTTTCGTAGGCCGAGCCGTCGCTGAGGTGATTAATGATCGCACCGAGCGCTTACTCACCGACTCTCTGAGTTGGCTGGGGCAGTTTGACGCCGAACAGCGGGAAGCCCTACGGCAGTTTACCGAGGAAGTGATGGCCCGCGCTCAACAGGTGGAGGCCACCTATGGCGGAGGGGCCGCCAGTCCTTTCGCAAACGGTGCCGCATCGGTGGATTCCCCGGAAGACCTTCAGGCCACCATCGACAACCTGCGGGCGGAAATTGCCCAAGTGCGGGTGGCACTCCAGCAGTATCGCAGCAGTACCACCTAATTCGGTTGTCCTATCCCATTTCACGTCGCCGTCTTAATCCCTGCATTGGTCTAGCCCGCTAGGAGCCTGAGTGTCCGCAGTTTTTGATTCATCGGCCCAACCCACGTCGTCCCTGCCTATCCCTGGTCAGGGTGAGATCAGGTTGTCCTCTGATCCCCAGCCGTTGACCTCGGAACTGGGGGGAAATGGTAGCCACGATCTAGAGCCCTTGGCCACACGTGGGTTAATCCCCGTGGCCGCGATCTCCCCGGTGCCCGGTGCGCCTTCCTCGGAACCAGAGCCCCAAAAGACCTACCGCTTTCAGCAAAAAGCCTACCGCTGGAACCGGGGTCGCTACTCCCGCAATCGTCGGTTTGTCGATATTTGGGGCTTTGTGCTGCGGCTGTTGGGGTCGCGTTGGCTCTACGGTAAAGCTTGGAGCTATGGCGGCACCATCACCCCCGAAAAGCAGGCCGAGCGACGGCGCAAACTGGCGGTGTGGATTCGCGAAACCCTTCTGGATCTTGGCCCCACGTTCATTAAGGTGGGGCAGCTCTTTTCCACCCGCGCCGATATTTTCCCGATTGAGTTCGTTGAAGAGCTGTCGAAGCTCCAGGATCGGGTGCCTGCCTTCAGCTACGAGCAAACCCGCGCCATCCTTGAGGACGATCTCGGCAAGCCCATCCAGGAGCTTTACCGCACCTTCGACCCCATCCCCCTAGCAGCGGCCAGTTTGGGCCAAGTCCACCGTGCCCAACTGCACAGCGGCGAAGAAGTTGTGGTGAAGGTGCAGCGTCCGGGGTTGCAATCCCTATTCACCATCGACCTGTCGATCCTGAAGGGCATTGCCCGGTACTTCCAAAACCATCCCACCTGGGGCCGAGGGCGCGACTGGATGGGCATCTACGAAGAGTGCTGCCGCATCCTCTGGGAAGAAATCGACTACCTCAACGAAGGCCGCAACGCCGACACCTTCCGCCGTAACTTCCGGGCCATGGATTGGGTGCAGGTGCCTCGCGTGTTCTGGCGCTACACCTCGCCGCGCATCCTCACCCTGGAATATATGCCAGGGATTAAAATCAGCCACTACGAAGCCCTGGAGGCGGCAGGGCTAGATCGCAAGCGGCTAGCCCAGTTGGGTGCCCAAGCCTACCTACACCAGCTCCTCGACGATGGCTTTTTCCACGCCGACCCCCACCCCGGCAACATCGCTGTCAGCCTCAACGGGTCGCTGATTTTCTACGACTTTGGCATGATGGGCCAGGTGCAGCCCCTCACCCGTCAGCGCCTCATGGGTACCTTCATGGGCGTGGCCCAGCGAGATGCTACCCAGGTGATGAACTCCCTGGTGGAGCTGGGAGCCTTGGCCGAAGTGGAGGACATGAGCCCAGTGCGGCGAGCCATCCAGTACATTCTGGACAACTTCATGGACAAACCCTTCGAGGAGCAGTCCATCGAGGCGATCAGCGATGACCTCTATGCGGTAGCCTACGATCAGCCCTTTCGGTTTCCGGCCACCTTTACCTTCGTCATGCGGGCCTTTTCTACCCTAGAGGGCGTTGGCAAGGGGCTAGACCCAGACTTTAACTTTATGGAAGCGGCCAAGCCGTTTGCAGCACAGCTTATGACCAGCGGGAATTCTGGCGATGGAGCCAATAGTCTACTCGGAGAACTGAGCCGTCAGGCCGCCCAGGTGAGCACCACCGCCTTTGGGCTACCCCGACGCATTGAGGACACCCTCGACAAGCTCGAACGGGGTGATATTCGGGTGCGGGTGCGTTCCGTGGAAACCGACCGCGCCCTGCGCCGCATTGGTACCGTCAGCATGGCCAATAACTATGCTATTTTGGTGGGCGCATTTACCTTGTCCGCTACGGGGCTCCTGATGACTCCCTGGCCGCTGATTGCCATTGCGCCTGGGGTGTTGGCCCTAGGGGCTGGAATCGCGTTTCTGCGGGCCGTGATCAAGGTAAACCGAGCGGATCGGTTGCCCTAGGGAGTCGCAACGAGCAGGTTATGGTGGAGCACCAATTTTCAGGGCTAACGGATCCTGGTCTACTGAGAAGTAGCAACCAGGACGATTATTACATCGATCCGGAGGGTCGCTTCTTTATCGTGGCGGATGGCATGGGTGGCCATGCGGGCGGTCAGGAGGCCAGTCGTTTGGCCACGGCCACCATCAAAACTTTCCTGCAACACCATTGGCAAGATCCCCAGCCTACCGCTGATTTGCTGCGCCAAGCCCTAGCCCAGGCCAACAACGCTATCCTGCACGACCAGTTCCATCATCCCGAACGCTCGGACATGGGCACCACTGCCGTAGTGCTCACCTTTCGGCCCCAGGATGACCAGCCCTGGTGTGCCCATGTGGGAGACTCGCGCCTGTATCGCCTGCGGGGGCACCAACTCGATCAAATTACCGAAGACCACACCTGGATTGCCCGCGCCATCCGCGAAGGGGAACTCACCCCCGCCCAGTCTCGCAGCCACCCCTGGCGGCACGTCTTGGCCCAGTGCCTAGGCCGAGAAGACCTGACTCAAATTGACGTACAGCCTATCGAGACCCACCCCGGCGACCGTCTGCTGATGTGTAGCGACGGCCTCACCGAAGAGCTCTCGGATCATCTGATCGCCTCCCACTTGAAATCGATTCGGGCCTGTGAAGCCGCCGCCGCTGCCCTCGTCAGTTCCGCTAAGAAACGAGGGGGCCGCGATAATATTACCGTCATCATCATTAATCCCCTTCCGCCCCCAACGCTCGCCCCCTAAAGCTCCTACCCATGGATGAGTGATGACTGTAACTCTCTAGAAGTGGACGCTAGATCGATACCACGCGGCCATTGATGCTGGGCTGTTTGAGGATCAGGCGATTGAGCGACTACGGTTCGCGATCTGGCCCAGGGCCAATACCAAACCGAACTGACCCTCACCGAGGGATGCCTATCCCCTGTCCTTGTCCAGGATGTGATCATCGAGGTACGGCGGTTGTATTGCGAGATCGGTACTTTGTATCCCTCAACCTAGGGGCAATTCGGTCAGTGCGCCCGCCGTGTCACCCATGACGCAGGGCCACCATAAAGAATCCGTCCATTGCTTGGCGATGGGGCCAGACCTTTATCCAACCCTCCGGGGTAGGGGCAAGTCCCGGCATCCAATCCTTGGCTGGGGGCTGGATCTGCCAGTGGGGATGATCCTGCAAAAAGGCTTGGATCACCGCTTCATTTTCGGCGGGGTGGAGGGTGCAGGTGGCGTAGACCAGGGTGCCGCCCAGTTTGGTGCAGCGGGCCGCTTCGGCTAACAGGGCTTGCTGTTGGGGCACCAGGGTTTGAATGGATGCTGGGGATTGTCGCCAGCGGGCATCGGCGTGGCGGTGTAGGGTGCCGAGGCCAGAGCAGGGGGCATCCACCAAGACCCGATCTCCCTGGCCGTGGAATTGGGCCAAATCGGTGCTGTCGCCCAGGTGGGTTTGAATGCTGTGGAGTTGCAAGCGCTGGGCATTGGCCGTGACTTTTTTGAGGCGAGAGGACGTGCGGTCACAGGCCCACACCGTGCCCTGATCGCCCATGAGTTCTGCCAGGTGGGTGGCCTTGCCCCCCGGTGCGGCGCAGAGGTCAATCACGGTTTCCCCGGGTTGTGGGTTCAGTAGTTGGCCTACTTGTTGAGCGCTGGCATCCTGCACCGCCCACCAGCCCTCGCCATAGCCCAGTAGGTCGGTAATCGCCCCGGAATGTTGGCTCAGCCGTAAGGCCCAGGGCAAACCGGGCAAGCGTTCCGTGGCCATTCCCGCCACTGCCAAAGCCGCTTCTACAGCTTCCACAGTGGTTTGCATGCGATTCACCCGCAGGTCTACACTGGGCACCTGGTTAAACCAATGGCAAAGCTGGTCGGCTTCCATCTCGCCAAGCTGCTGCCGCCAAAGGTCTACGATCTAGTCGGGATAGCTATGGCGCAGCCCCAACGCCGCCGTGGGGTCTTCGGGCAGCACTAGGGGATCGGCCCCCGCCGCTGTCAGCCGTTCGTACTGCCGCAGCAGGCCGTTTACCACCTTCGATAGTTGCCCCAAGCCGTTGGCCTTAGCCAAATCCACGCTGGTATTCACCGCCGCCGAGGCCGGAACCGCCTTCAGATAGCGCAATTGATACAGCCCCACCTGCAACACCAGCCGCAATACGGGGGGCTGCTTCTCGGCGGGGCGGGTGCCCAATTGGGAAATTAGCCCATCTAGGGTACGCTGTCGCCGCACGGTGCCATAGACCAATTCCGTTACCAAAGCCGCATCCTGGGCCGATAGCGTCGCCTGGGTCAACGTCCGATGGAGGGCTACGTCGGCATAGGCTCCCCCCTGCACCTGAAGCAGCACCGAGAGCGCCCATTGCCGAGCTGTTGTGGGAACTGTTGTCACCATTGCACCCCGTTCATTCCGTGAAATCCCATAATGTGCTCCATGCCCCAAACAAAAGCTCGGACATCGGCCCATTACCGACCATCCGAGCCTTTGCAGAGAAATTGAGCGGGGCTACTTTTTAGCGGCCTTGGCCACTTTGGGCGACCGACGCTTGACGGCATCCTGGTCGTTTTTGCGACGGCGACGATCTCGCCAATCGGCAGCCGTGAGATAGGCCACGCCCCCAGTGACGACCACCAGGAGAACAAGGGCCAACACGGCTAGAACGCTAAAGGCTTGTGCTTCGAGGGTTGCTTCCATGGCTAACGCAGGTGATTGACGGGGGAGTTGACCCTAGAAGCCGTTGCGGCCCCACACCACCATGGATAGGGAGAAGGTGAAGACAACCAGTAGAGAAACCCAGCCCAAGGTCAAAATATCCATAATTGCAACGAGTTGATAGAAGACAACACAGCCATACCTATCATACGGTAAAGGCTTCCATCTGCTGACATTCGGCCCGACGACCCGACGGCGAGATCCGTCCATCCATGGACTAGGCTATCAACAGAATCGGGTATCGGTAGGATTTAGAACCGCGACCCAGTGACCCATCACGGCGACAGGCAAGGAAAAGGTATGGTAGACAGCACATCAGAGGAAACCAAGCAAGGCCAGACCATGGCCGACCGAGTGGCTTCGGTGCAGGCGGCGGGGCTGACGGGCTTGATCGCTGGACTGGCGGGATCGGGGCTGTTGCTGATCCATCGGGCGGCGGCGCTGGGCTGGGGGGCGGCGGCAGCATCCACCATCGACAGCCTAGCGGGACTGACTTTTTGGATTAGCGTGGCCATTGCGGCCCTGTCGGGGGCATTGTTTGGCATTACCTACCGCTACGCCGTTCGCCAAGATACCAGTTCCTACCTGCGATCTGGGGTCATCTTTGCCTTTAGCCTAGTGCGGGGGCTGGCCCTCGTGAATGTGGGCGCGGCGGTAGCGATGATGGGCTGGCCATTTCTGGTAGCGATTACCGAGAGTCTGCTGCTGTTTGCCCTGGCGGCGGCGGGGCTAGAGGTCGCCTTGAGACAAGGTTGGATCGCGACGGTGTCTGGCCACTTAGACGAAGCCCGTGACTAGGCAGAATCATCCGCCATCTCAGGCCGCGAGAATCAGCCCTCAGATCAGGTCAATGGCATCAGAAACATCAGGAATCACCTGATACAGACCGTGGAGGCGAATGCCTAAGGTAGAGACAAGGGAGCCGATCAGTGCCTCACACCTGGGCTATTTCCACCCTGTCCACGGGAGTTTCCACCATGACCAATCCTGCCTCTCCTCCTCATTCATGGCCATCCCCTAGCGCCAATGCTCTGGGGGCCTTGGGTAAGACCCCGGTGGTCATGCCCGCTACGGCCTCCCTCAAATCGGTGCTGGCCCAGCTAGGCAGCCCGATGGCCGAGGAAAATAGCTACGTTCTCCTGGTGGAGAACGAGACCCTGGTGGGCCTAGTAACCGACCGTGATGCCATCCGGTTGTTGGTGAACGGTGTGTCCCTAGAGGATCCCATTGCCCAGCACATGACCACCCAACTGACGCATCTGGCTTGGGATCGCCCCATGGGGCCCTTGGAAGTGGTGGATCTGATGCGGCAGCGGCACATCCATCATTTGCCTGTGGTGGATGATCAGGGGCGGCCTGTGCGCATGATTTCCGTCGAATCGCTGCAAGTGACGCTGATGCCACCCCACATGCTGAAGTTGCAAGCGGTGCGCTCTCGCATGACCCCCTACCTAGCCACCGCCTGCCAAACGGATTCTACCCTCAGCGTGGCTAAGCAACTGGCGGAGTATCAAATTAACTGCGTGGCGGTGGTGGATGCTGCTGCCGATGGCCTGAGTGCCTTGGTGGGAGTGGTGCTGCGTCAGGATGTGTTGCGGTTTCAATCGCGCCAACTTGATTTGGCCCAGCTTCCGGTGCAGGCGGTGATGCGGGAGGTGCAGTTTTGTCTTCAGCCCAGCGATTCTCTGTGGTTGGCCTATCAGGAAATGAGCCAGCGGCGGTTGCCCTGTTTGGTGGTGGTGACACCCCAGCGCCAACCCCTAGGGGTGATTACCCAGGCGGATCTGCTCCACAGCCTCGATCATCGCGAAGTGCAATCTTCTTTAAGCGAACTGTGGCGCACCTTTCGGCAGTCGGAGCATGACCAGGTAGAGCTTTGGAAAACCCACAGTGCGGAACTAGAGCGGCTAGTGCAAACCCGCACGAAGCAGTTAGAAGACCAGGCCAAGGCGGATCGTCTGCTTACTAGCCTCACCCAACGCATCCACGAATCCCTCGATATGCAGGATATTCTTTCGACCACTGTGGGCGAGGTACGCCAACTTCTCCAGGCCGACCGAGCCATGGTTTACCAGTTTGGTGGGCAGGCCAAGGGCGAAATTGTGGTGGAGTCGGTGGTGCCGCCTTGGACGTCGCTGTTGGGCCAGGTGATTGAGGACGAATGCTTTGCCCAGCACTGGGCTGAATCCTACCGCTATGGCCGCATTCAAGCCGTAGAAGATATCCATCAGGCGGGGCTGAGCCCTTGCCATGTGGAGATGTTGGCGACCCTCAACATTCGCGCCAACTTGGTGGTACCCATTGTGTGCGATGCGCGGTTGTGGGGGCTGTTGGTGATCAATCAATGTGGCCAACCCCGCCGCTGGCATGATTGGGAAATTCGCCTGATTGAACAACTGGCCCGGTCGGTGGCCATCGCCATCCGCCAGTCGGAGTATTACCACCAGCTTCAGGCCGATATTGAGACCCGCAAAGACTATGAGCAGCACCTTCAGCAGCTCAATGATGCCCTGGAACATAAGGTGGCCGCCCGCACCATCGAACTTCAGCAAAGTGAAACCAAATTCCGCAGCCTGGTGGAACAAACCAACGACTGGGTGTGGGAGATGGACGACCAGTTTTGCTTTAGCTACATCAACCCCAGGGCCACGGAGATGCTGGGCTATTCGCCCTCGGAGATCCTAGGCCATCGCTTCAGTGATTTCATGGTGGCGGACGAAGCGGTGCGGTTTAGCACGATCCTCAGCCATCTGATTCAGCAGCGCCAGCCCTTCACTCAGATTGAGACCAGCGCCCTCCATGCCGAGGGCAAATCGGTGGTGTTGGAGATCAGCGGATCGCCGATTTTTGACGCCGAAGGTGGCTTCCAGGGCTATCGGGGCATCACCCGCGACATCACCGAGCGCAAACAGGTGGAGGTGAACATTCGCAAGGCGCTCACCCGCGAAAAGGAACTCAGCGACCTCAAAACCCGGTTCATCTCCATGGCCTCCCACGAGTTTCGCACCCCGCTGACCACCATCCTGGCCTCCGCCGAAACCCTAGAGCGCTACAGCCACAAGTTCACCCCGGAAAAACAACAGGCCATTCTCCATCGCATTCAATCCTCCGTACACCATGTGATTGGCTTGCTCAACGATGTGCTAACCGTGGGCAAAACCGAGGCGGGCAAGCTGACCTGCAATCCGGCCCCGCTAGATCTGAAACAGTTTTGCCAGGATCTGGTCGAAGAACTTCAGTTTGCCCAAACTGGCCCCATCAGCCCCATCGAACTGCGGTGTCAGGGCGATACCTTCCAGGCCATGGCCGACGAAAAGCTGCTGCGGCACATTTTGATTAACCTGCTCTCCAACGCGATTAAATATTCTCCCAACCATCAGCCCATCACCGTTGCCCTCACCTGCACCGCCGATGAAACGGTGTTTGCCGTCCAAGATCACGGCATTGGCATTCCCGCTGGCGATCAGGCGCAATTGTTTGAAGCCTTCCATCGGGCCGATAACGTGGGCAATATCTCTGGCACGGGCCTAGGCATGGTGATTGCCAAGCGGGCCGCCGAGGCCCATCAGGGACGCATTGCCTTTACCAGTGCGGTGGGCGTGGGCACCACCTTCACCGTTACCCTTCCCCTCGATCTCATGGAGTAATTGATCATGGCTAAGATTCTAGTGATTGAAGACGAAGCAGGTGTCCGCGACAGCCTGGTCGATATCCTCAATGCGGAAGACTACATTGTCGATAGTGCCGTGAACGGCGAAGAGGGCCTGCGCCAAATTCGCGAGTTTCACCCCGATCTGGTGATCTGCGACATTATGATGCCCGTTTTGGATGGCTACGGCGTCTTAGAGAAAGTGCGCCAAGATCCTAATTTGGCCACCCTGCCCTTTGTGTTTCTCACCGCCAAGGCCGAGCGCAACGACTTCCGAAGCGGCATGGATTTGGGGGCCGATGACTACCTGACCAAGCCCTTCACCCACGACGACCTGCTCCGCATGATCCACACCCGCCTGGGTGCCCAAACCGCCGTTGATCAAAAGACCCAGCAGCAACTCGATGCCCTGCGCACCAGCATCAGCACTGCCCTGCCTAGGGAATTGGTCGGCCCCATGCGGGAGGTGCTGACCCTATCCGCCACCCTCGCCGCCCAGGCCAACACCCTGGCCCCCGAACAGGTGGAAATCCTGGCCAAGGCTATTCACCGCAGCGCCCAGCGCACCGCCCGCCTCACCCAGAATATGCTGCTCTACGCCAAGCTAGAGCGTTTGCACCTGGATCCCCAATCGGCTAGCCATCTGCGGCAGCAATTTACCGACCGGGCAGACGCAATTCTTTTGGAGGTGGCTGAAGCTCTCGCCACGGACTATCTGCGCGAAGACGATCTGGACATTTCCCTAGATCCCTTCGCCGTTTCGATGTCTGAATCTCAGCTACGGAAGGTGTGCGAAGAACTGATCGACAATGCCCTCAAGTTTTCAACGCCGGGTACGCCGATCAAAATCTTTGGCTCCTACGCCGATGGCCAAACCACCTTCTACGTGATCGACTATGGCCAGGGCATGACCCCCGACCAGATCGCCCACATTGGGGCCTACCTCCAGTTTGACCCCAACGCCGAAACCAGCCAGGGTACGGGCCTCGGCCTCGCCATTACCAAGCGCCTGGTAGAACTGCACCAGGGCGAACTCACCATCGAAAGCATCCCCGGACGCCAAACCATCGTGCGGGTCGTGCTGCCAGACTAGCCACTCCCTTGCCCCTTCCCTTGCCCCCTCGTGCATCTACTGTTCGTATCCGTCGTTGATTGACGTCGTTTATCCGAATCGTCGCTGACCTCAGCCCCTTCCATCGTGCATCTGTTTCCTCGGCTGAAGTCTCTTTCCTTTACCATCAGGGCCATTTACTCAGGGGAGGTGCCTGCTATGAGCGACCTGACCCACCTCATGCATCTTAAGCAATACAGTATCGAACACTGGAATCACTGGCGACAGGAGGAGCCAGACCTTCATCCCGATCTCAGCCATGCCTTTCTGTGCGCCATAGACCTCGCTGCCGCCAACCTCAGTGATGCCGATCTGCACCAGGCGGATCTCTACTCTGCCGATTTGTGGGGGGCCGATCTCAGTCGGTCTGACCTCCGGGCTGCAAGTTTGGGCAGTGCGAACCTGTCCAGCGCCAACCTCTCCCAGGCCAACCTCACCCAGGCGGATCTAAGCAGTGCCAATTTGTCCCAAAGTACCCTCACCGGGGCCGACCTCTCTGGGGCCAACCTCAGTACGTGCCATCTGAATGGCGCAACCCTCGCCCAGGCCAACCTAGCCGGGGCCAATCTAAAAGGGGCCAACTTGACCGATGTGGTGTTGACCGGGGCCAACCTAGCCGGGGCCAACCTAACGGGCGTTGTTGTCTCCGACCTCGATATTCAGGTGATCGCCACCCTGCAACAGGCCACCTGCGAGCACGTCTACGTCCTGTCCTGTGTGGAACCCGACGCTGAGGACGTGGAGGTGAATTCCTACACCCACGGCTTTCGGTCGGCCCTCAAGCAGTTCTACCAAGCCATCAGCGAGTCCGATGAAGCGCTGGGCCATCTGGTCTACCGCATCGTTTGGCCCTCGCCCACCATGGCCCACGGCCCCGATATTTACTTGCAGTCCGTGGAACAACAGGCCAACGGCGACCTGCTGGTGCGAGTGGGAGTGCCCAGCCTCAAACCTGCCCTCGGCCAGCCCCAATCCGTCACCTATCTACCCCGAGGCTATGCCGACACCGACGAATACTACCGCCATCAAATTCAAATGAAGGAAGACCAACTGGCCACCATCCAACGGCAAAACGACGAGCTGCTCGATTTGCTGAGGGTGATGAGCCAGCGCAATGTGTACGTGCAATCTGTTTCTGTTTTGGAGAACAATACTATGACGGGTGTATCGAAGTACGACCTACGTGGAGCCAACATTGGCAACTTTGCCGACACCATCGAAGCCGGAGGACGGCAACAATCCGTACAGCGCAATCACAGCACCAGCCAAGACACCATCCCCGATTGGGAACTGGTGATACAGGTGGAAAGCCTATTCCAACAGCTTTCTACCCAATCGGCCCAGGTTCCCCCCGATCAACGGCCTAAGGTGGTGGGCCAAGCCCTCCAGAAAAAAGCCCTCAGCAACCCTGCCTTCAAAGCTCGCTTGCTCAAGGCTCTAGAATCGGGCAGTGGCGAACTGGTGCGCGTGTTTGCCCAAAACCCCTACATCAGCGTGCCCCTGGCCCTGGTGAAGGGCTGGATGTCCGTTAGCCCAGCGGTCCCCAAAGCCAGTTGAACCCCCGATCCTAAGGCAGAGTGAGGCCCGTGTGGCGAGCCAAGAAGGCCCATTTGTCAGCGGCTTCTTCGATTACCTTGGCGGTGGGTTTGCCTGCCCCGTGGCCTGCTTTGGTGTCAATGCGGATTAGAACGGGATCCTCGCCAGCCTGAGCCTGTTGCAGGGCCGCTGCGAACTTAAAGCTGTGGGCCGGAACGACTCGGTCATCGTGGTCGGCGGTGGTGATCAGGGTGGCGGGGTAGGCGGTGCCCGGTTGCAGGTTGTGGAGGGGCGAGTAGGCGTAGAGGGCGCGGAATTCCGCCTCATTTTGGGGCGATCCGTAGTCCGACTCCCAGGCCCAGCCGATGGTGAACTGGTTAAACCGCAGCATATCCAGCACCCCCACGGCGGGCAGGGCCACGGCGAAGAGGTCGGGCCGTTGGGTCATGCAGGCTCCCACCAGCAGGCCGCCGTTGCTGCCGCCCATGATGCCCAGTTTGGCAGAGGTCGTGTAGCCCTGGTCGATCAGCCATTGGGCCGCCGCGATGAAGTCGTCAAACACGTTTTGCTTGTTGAGCTTGGTTCCGGCCTGGTGCCAGTCTTCGCCGTATTCGCCGCCGCCGCGCAGATTTGGCACCGCATAGACGCCGCCCATCTCCATCCACACCAGGTTACTGACCGAAAAGGCCGGAGTCAGGGACACGTTAAAGCCACCGTAGCCGTAGAGCAGGGTGGGATTTTGGCCGTTGAGTTCTAGCCCCCGTTTGTGGGTGATGAACATGGGAATGGGGGTGCCATCGGCGCTAGGGTAGAACACCTGGCGGGTTTCGTAGGCATTGGGGTCAAAATCCACCTGGGCGGCGCGGTAGAGGGTGCTTTCCCCGGTGATCAGGTCGTAGCGGTAGAGGGTGTTGGGCACCGTGAAGCTGGTGAAGCTGTAGAAGGTTTCGGTGTCTTCGCGCTTGCCGTCAAAGCCCCCCGCCGAGCCGATCCCCGGCAGTTCCACATCCCGCACCCAGGTGCCATCCAGGGCGTAAATCTGGATTTGGGTATAGGCGTCTTTGAGGTAGTCCACCACAAACTGATGGTTCAGCAAACTCACCCCCTCCAGGGTATCCTCGCCTTCGGGGATGACTTCCTGCCAGTGGTCGGGGTCGGGCTGGGTGAGGTCAATGGCAATCAGGCGACCCTTGGGGGCTTTCAGGTCGGTGCGGAACCAAAACCGGGTGCCCTGGTTATCTACAAAGCTGTAGTTGGCCTCGAACTCGGAAATCAGCTCAGTGACGGGGCTTTCCGGGTTCGCCAAATCCTTGTAGAACACCAGGTTGTTGGGGTCGGTGCCGCGCCACACGGAAATCACCAGGTAGCGGCCATCCTCGGTAACGCCGCCGCTGAAGCCCCATTCCTTTTGGTCGGGTCGTTCGTAGATCAGCAGGTCTTCGGTTTGGGGGGTGCCCAGGCGGTGGTAGTAGAGCTTTTGGTAATAGTTCACCGCCTCGTGGAGGTTGGTGGGGTCGGGTTCGTCGAAGCGGCTGTAGAAAAAGCCCTGGTGGTCGTGGCTCCAGGAGGCCCCGGAAAATTTCACCCACTTCAGCAGGTCGTCGGTGTCTTCTCCAGTTTCAATGTCTCGCACCCGCCATTCCACCCAGTCCGAGCCGCTGGCAGAGAGTCCGTAGGCCAAATATGCCCCGTTTTCGCTGACGGCCATGCCACTGAGGGCCACGGTACCATCCTCAGAAAGCGTGTTGGGATCCAGAAGTACCCTAGGTTCGGCCTCCAGGCTGGGCAGGGTATAGAGGACGCTCTGGTTTTGCAGCCCGTCGTTTTTGAAGTAAAAATATCGCCCACCCCGCTTAAAGGGGGTGCCGTAGCGCTCGTAGTTCCACAGTGCCGTCAGCCGTTGGTTGAGGGTATCCCGTCCCGGCAGTGCGGCCAGGTAGTCGAAGGTCAATTGATTCTGGGCCTCAATCCAGGCTTGGGTTTCGGCGGATTGCGGATCCTCCAGCCAGCGGTAGGGATCGGCCACCTCGATGCCGTGGTATAGATCCACCTGGGGCTGGCGGGGGCTGGGGGGATAGGCAAGGGATTGGGCAGATACAGGAATCGCAGACATAGACATTACGGCAACACCAAGGGCTATCAGTAACCCTAACAGGAAGCGCCAACCCTGCCCACAGCGACGGGCCATCCGCAGCGGTTTCCTGAGCGACCTGGGTACGCCCATCGGTCGATGGGGTGCCCTCGCAGTGGAGTGGGCCGACCGACCTTTCGTTACGAACCTTAAAAAAATCTGTGTCATTCTTCAAAATTGGCACAGCCATCTGGCCAAAGCTTTGAGCTATCCGTCACAATGGGGCCAAGGTGGCGGGATACCCGTGGCGATGGTGGCCGATGGCATCGTAGACGGGGGCGAAACTTCTATTTTGGGAATTTTCCTAGGCAAGTTAGCTCGTTTTTGTAGATTTTTCGCCCATCCAGCCAACCCGACCAATCCCCCGTTTCCCCTCCAGGGCATTGCTTGCTATGTTGGCTTTTCCATCCAGACTGTCTTCCTTTCCGCTGCGTGCCGTTCTCCTCGCCCCCCTTGCCGCCGCTGCCCTAGGGATGATTGGCCTTGAGGAGGTCAAGGCGTCTACCAATGATGCCCTGCGCCTGCCGACCAGTAATCGGGCTACCGCTACCGCTGGCTCGACCCTGCAAGATAGCCCTAAGGTTGTCCTCGACCAGGCTTGGCAGATTGTTAACCGTGAGTATGTAGACGATCACTTTAACCACACCGATTGGCAGGCCACCCGCCAGCGCCTCCTCGGCCAGGAATATAGCTCTCCTGAAGCGGCCTACAATGCTCTTCGTGCCGCCCTGCGCCAGTTGAACGATCCCTACACCCGCTTTCTCTCGCCCACAGAATATTCCGACCTCACCGACCAAACCGCTGGGGAAGTATCCGGCATTGGGGTGCAGGTGCAGCGCAACGACAACCGCGTGGTGATTACCGCCATCACCCCCGGATCTCCCGCCGAACAGGCTGGCTTAGTCGTGGGCGATCATCTGGTGATGGTGGATGGCCAAAGCACCAGTAACCTGACGGCGGAAGGGGTGAATCAACGCCTGCGCGGAGCCGAGAACTCCCAGGTCACCCTCAGCGTGGCCCGCAATGGTGGCACCCCTCGCAGCATCATCGTCACCCGCGCTCGGATGGAAATGCCCGCCGTAGAATATACCCGTCGCACCGTGGGAGGACGACCCATTGGCTACATTCGGCTCATGGAATTTAACGCCCACGCCGCCGAACAAATGGAGCGGGCGATCCTCAGCCTCACCCAGGAGGGCGTGGAGGGCTTTGTGCTGGATCTGCGCGGCAACCCCGGTGGCCTGCTGTTCGCCAGCATCGACATTGGCCGTATGTGGCTGCAACATGGCCCCATCGTCCGCACCGTCTACCGCGATGGCACCACGGAATCCCTCTCCGCTAACCGCACCGCCCTAACCCAACTGCCCCTCACGGTATTGGTGGATCGCCGTTCCGCTAGCTCTAGCGAAATTCTTACCGGAGCCCTGCAAGATAATCGCCGCGCCACCGTGGTTGGCACCCCCACCTTTGGCAAAGCCCTGGTGCAAACCCTGCATGGTCTGTCCGATGGCTCTGGCCTGACGGTGACCGTGGCCCACTACTTCACCCCCAACGGCACCGACATCAGCCGCAAAGGCATCACCCCCGATGTCACGGTGGAACTCAACGAGCGCCAGCGCAGCGAACTGTTTGCCAACCCCAGCCGTCTCGGCACTGACACCGATCCTCAATTCGTGCGAGCTGCCGAGGTGCTAGAGCAGACCATCATTGCCCGCCAAAGTAGCCAGGGACCACGGCAACTGGGCCAAGTGCAACCCACGGAACCTTAGCGTCAAGATCCACGACTCATCATCGCGATCCTGTCATCCCAAATTCGAATTGGAAAACCCCGATTCCCAGTCCAACAAACGGACTGTCGCCACTGGTGTGGCCTACCCCTCCATCCGCCCCTGACAGCGGGGGCAAATACCATAGACCGTAAATTGACCATCTAGCAGGGAAAACCCCCGATTGCGAGTTTCCTGGGCCGTCACTTCGGTAATGGCGTCGTCTTCAAATTCCTGCACATCACCGCACTGCACACAAACCAGGTGGTGATGCTGTTCCCAAATGGGACTTTTGAGTTCGTAGTATTTGCGCCCTTCCGCGAGTTCTAATTCCTGCAAAAGGCCCAATTTCACCATCACATGTAGCGCCCGATACACGGTGGACACGCTAATTTTTTCGCCCTGTTTCCCCAAATACTGATGAATTTCCTCGGCACTGAGGTGGTGACGGTTGGCGTTGGCTTCAAACAAAGCCAGAATTTTTTGGCGCTGCACCGTTAGCCGAAACCCTTCTCGGTTTAGGGTTTCCTTCAATATCCCAGGACTGATTAGATCTTGGGGGCCCGGAGGATCCGGTGGGCTGGCACTGTTTGCATCCATGTTGGTCTCTAGCATCCAAACCACGGTATTCACATCTCAATCTAAGTACAACAAGAAAGCATTTAAGGTGACGACCTCATCACGCCGGAAAGAGCGGCTATTGAAATTAACTTTCGATAAATGAGGATCATCATTGCGGAGATATCGTAGACCTTAAAGAGGTTATTGAAAATGATTTTCGCTAATAAGAATAGAATCCCAACGGTAGCCTACTACCCTTGTTTTTTTGAGCTAAAAAAACTATCATCAAACTTCAGACTCCTTCGGTTCCTAATCATCACAGCCCTGTGAAATAGCTAAGAATCAAGGATCTAAACGACGGGACGAAAGTTAAATAACCCACGACCACCGGATCTCAATCCACCCTTTTTGAACCATGTCATCACATTTCTCAATGGGGACAATAGCCCATTCATGGGGAATCTAGGATTTCGATGAATGGGTTGAGAATGTTCCCCGTTGTGAATGGCTGGAATGGGCCAAATAACGCCAACTTTAAGGAGAGTGCTATGCCTATCACCGAAACCCTGCTGCAATCCTACGGAGAGGTTGCGGACAACTGCATTGGGCTGGAAACGTCGGTCACAGAGCCGATTATTGAAGGGCTGGGCACCGTTTACGCCAGCTTTATGGCCCTGTATATGCAGTACCAAAAGCATCATTTTGTGGTGGAAGGTTCGGAGTATTACATGCTCCACGACTTTTTCTCGGAGAGCTACGAGGCCGTTCAGGAGCACGCCCATGAGGTGGGTGAGCGGCTGCACGGGCTGGGCGGTGTTCCCGCTGGGCGACTGGCAACCCTGGCCAATCTCTGCGCCTTCGAGCCGGAGGGGGATGATGTCTACCGCTGCCGGACGATGATCGCCAACGACCTGAAGGCCGAACAGGCCATGGTTGAGCTGATTCGTCGGCTGGCCTCCCAGGCCGAAAGTTTGGGCGACCGGGCCACCCGCTACCTCTACGAGCAAATTTTGCTGAAGACCGAAGAGCGGGCCTATCACCTGGAGCACTTCCTCACCCCCGACAGCCTGAAACTGGCCTGGTAAAGCCGTCGGTCGGTTTATGAGGACAACGCCCACACCGTAACCCGTGATTTCCGGGACAACGGGAATCCACAAACCTAGGTGGCCTAACCTTAGGTTTCCGCCTGTGCGGGAAAGACGGATCATCATCATTGACAGTGGGCCAAAAGTGCGATTGCACGGTCGGGAGTAACTCGGCTGTGCATTTTTTTCTGGGGCATCACCCGCAGGTTTGGCCCCTGTTTGCAGGCTCCCATGCAGCCTGTGCCTTCCACGGTGATGTGTTGCAAATCGGGGTTGCTCTCGACTTCGGACTGAAGCGCTTGCAGGATGTGCTGCCCGCCCTGCTTAAAGCATTTGCCCTTACGACAGACCTGAAGACAGGCTTTTTTTGGCGCGGATTGTTGATTGGATGATGGTTGTTTGGCCTCGTGCGTTGTCAATAATCCCTGAAGTCCCTGATCCGTGAGGCCATCCTGAACTCGTACCAATGATGGCAACGCGGCTACATTTTTTTCTGCAACCGTAGCGGATTGAACCAGGGCATCCTTTAGGGCCTGGGGCACCTCGGCCTCAGGCCAGGGAATCAGGTTCATGCCCCGCCAGCGGTCATCGTCGCGGTCGGCCCACACCTGTACCCAAGTACCGGGTTGCAGTTCGCGCACCAGCATCGGACGTAGATACTTGGGCAGCTTAATCGCCAGTTCGCCCTCGGCAGCGTGGAGAATCAGCCCTTTAATTTTGCCCTTGGCCGACCGCAGGGGGGCCGCATACCTGCCGCGCAGAACCTGGCCCTGGGGCTGGTGGGGACTGGGGGCGGAGGGCTGAAGAACGGGCTGAACGGGGGCGACCATCACCGCCGAGACAGGCCGGGAAAATCGAGGGGATTCATCGCGCATCATTTCGAGATCCTTTGCTGCCAGCAGCGGTTGAGGTGGGCGACCTGGTCTGCCTTGGGGGCGATTTGGGTTTTCACGACGCTCCAAATTTGGGCCAGGGCCAGGGGCGTTTCGGCGGAAACCCGCAGGGGTTGATGCACCCCGCAATGGCAGGGAATCGAGAGATCTTGCAAGCGGCGGTAAACCTCCCAAGTGGCGACCCGATCTAGGTCGAGGGGAAGGGTAAGCGCCGGAGATGGGCTAGACAGCGGAGCAGAGGGAGAGCACAACATGGCCGTCGAAGTCAGAGAACTTCGGGATTAAGGGATGACAGCCAGGGCAAAACCCACCGCTGGCCCACGATCCTCTTGCCATTGGTTCTGAATAAAGGGTGACTGGGTGCCTAAGCCTGGGGGCTAGGATTATTCCCAAATAAGGCCCAAATTCCCTGTCAGCAACCGTATAAGCGTTTTATAACGCTGTGACTGAGACTTTGGTGGCCATCCTTAATGAAGATCGTTTCCACTAAGATAGCGAACCTTCGGGTTTAATGCAATAGAGTTTCAATAAGGAGATCCTATAGAAATCGAGAAACCCTTGCATATCAGTCAATTTAAGCCTTAACCTGCAATTAACTCGCAATGAAACGTTGCTACAACTTAGATCAACTTGCGATAAGCCCCGCCCCAGCCAACCACCGAAAACGCCCTTACAACGTCTGAAGTGCGACCAGCATCTCCTCGCTGAGGGGGGTGGGGGTGAGGCTGTAGCGAATGCCCTCGGTGACGGAAACCAGGTTGAGGTAGTAGGGATCTTCGCCATCCTTGGCGACCCGATAAATGCGAACACCCGTTTCCGTGGAAAGCACTTCCCCCGTGATGTTGCTGAGGCGATAGCCCTGGGCTTCCAGATTGTCCTGAATGGATCGGGCCGCCCCTCGCCAGCCCCCTTCTACGGGGCTAGTCCAGCAGGTTTCAACGCCGCAATCGGTCTGTTGCGCCCCCTGGAAGTGGGGAAAATCGGCGTAGGGCTGGGGTTCGGGTTCTGGGACGGGTTCCGTGACGGGTTGGGGTTCGGGTTCCGCGATGGGTTCCGGCTGTGGATCTGTGGCCATGGGTTCTGTGGCGGGTGGCTCAGGATCGGCCAAGGGTTCAGCGGGGCCAGGGATAACTTCTGGGACGGACTGCTGAACAGGCGGCGCAACCCTAGGGGCCGGAACCACGGCAGCGGGCCTCATTTTGGCGGGCGGGGGGGCTGGCACGGAGGGGGCTGGTTCAGGTTTGGGCGCAGGCAGAACGGCCACATCAATGCTGGCGGTGGGTTCCTCCATGGTCGCGGGATCTTCTGCTTCGTGGGCACGGGGCGACCAGGGTAGACCGAGGAGCAGCCCATGGGCACCCAAAGATGCCGCCAAACACAGCCCGCCAAACCAAGGTTTGAGCCTTGCGATCCTGGCTTTGTGGCCTGGGGATCGGGGGATCGGGGTGGAATGGGCAGGAAACTGTAGGGTCATTATCGAAAAGCTTTGGCAGTAGTTTGTGCCAGGTAACAGGATCGATTCACCATTAGCTTACGCCAATATACCCTAACAATCGACGAATTCATAGAGATTTCAAGGATTTGGCTGGTCTCCATTGACCTGAATCGGGGGATTACCAGTTGCCACTACCCACCACCTATACCAAGTCTTTTCGGAGTTTATTGGGAAACTATGTCAACAAGCGCTACAATGCGTAACGAACTGACCCCAAGGGCATCTCCCCTGAGGGCGCTTTGGAAGATTTTTGAAGGTTTGAGGTGTTTAAGGTGTCAACAAAATTAGGACGACGTGCGTTTTTAGGGGCTGGAGCCGCCGCCACTGCTGTGGCCTTGGGGGGGCTAAATCGTCAATCCGCCCAGGCTCAGTTTCGTTGGGGGCAGAACCGAGGTCGGGTCGTGAATCTCTATTCCTCTCGCCACTACGATACCGACGAGCAGCTTTACGAGAGCTTCCGGGAAGCCACGGGCATTCGGATCAACGTGGTGGAAGCCGAGGCCGACCAACTGATTGAGCGGATTAAGAGCGAAGGCCAAAACAGCCCCGCCGACCTGCTGATGACCGTGGATGCAGGCCGTCTGTGGCGGGCCGAACAGGAAGGCATCTTCCAGTCGGTGACCTCCTCGGTGCTGACCGAGGCCATCCCCAGCAACCTGCGCCACCCCGGCGGCCTATGGTTTGGCCTCACCCAACGGGCTAGGGTGATTATGTACCGCAAGGATCGGGTCAACCCCTCCGAGCTTTCCACCTACGAAGACCTGGTGGATGCCAAGTGGCGGGGGCGCATCCTCACCCGTAGCTCCACCAATATCTACAGCCAGTCCTTAGTGGGATCCATGATTGCCGCCCACGGCGCAACGGATACCGAAACCTGGGCACGGGGCTTGGTGGCCAACTTTGCCCGCGATCCCCAGGGCGGCGACACCGACCAAATCAAAGCCGTGGCCGCTGGCCTGGGCGACCTGGCCATCTCCAACACCTACTACCTAGCCCGCTTGCTCAAGTCCGACAATGGGGAAGATCGGGCCGTCGCCGAGGCCATCGGGGTGTTCTTCCCCAACCAAAACGACCGGGGCACCCACGTTAACATCAGTGGGGCGGGGCTAGTGAGCACGGCCCCCAACGCCGCCGCCGCCATCGAGTTTCTGGAGTACCTGGTCAGCCCAGAGGCCCAGCGCATCTTTGCGGAGGGCAACAACGAATACCCCGTCGTGGAAGGCGTGGCCATTGACTCGGTGGTGGCTAGCTTTGGCGAATTCATCGCCGATCCCCTCAATGCCGCCGTCTTTGGCCGCAACAACCCCGAAGCCCTCCGCATTACCGACCGAGCGGGCTGGAAGTAGGCGCTGTTGCCATCTCGTCAGGGTAGTTATGGCTTATACCCATCTCATCTCTATCCATGACTGCCTGGGAGATCCCCCTAAATCCCCCTACCCTGCGGGAAGCCGCAAGCGTCTATAAAAAGGGGGACTTTGACTCCGGTTCCCCCCTTTCCAAGGGGGGCTAGGGGGGATCTAGCCCAGGAGCCAATTGTTATGGAAACCTACCTATAAGCCGTACCAAATTCGGAGAAGATGGGAAACGATGAATCTCCCCTGATCCCCATGGCCGACATGCTCAAACTCGCGGTAAATGGCACCCTCATGCGGGAGCTAGAACTCAACCCCAACCTGATCCAGGCGGGGGCTGAGTTTTTGTATGAAGCCACCACCACGCCTAACTATCGGCTGTGGTCGATCCATGATCAGCATCCGGCCATGGTGCGGGTGTCGGAGGGCGGCTCGGCGGTGGCCCTAGAGGTATGGCACATTCCCGCCGATGGCTTGGTGCAGGTACTCTTGCAAGAACCGCCCGGATTGTCTATTGGCAAAGTCACCCTCAGCAATGGGGAAACGGTGTTGGGGGTGCTGGGGGAACCCATCCTCTGCGAAGGGCAACGGGACATTTCCGAATTTGGTGGCTGGCGAGCCTATCTGGCCCAAGGTGCCTAACCCACCACCGCATCCACCACCCAGCGCCTATCCCTGTAACCGATGGATCACCGATGGATCGCCGATGGATCGAGAATCTTGGCTCAGATCGGCGAAACGTTAAGACTTAGGCCGGATTGTCAGGGGTGATACCGTCATATTGGGTGGCCCTTGCTAGGGTAGGGGGGTATTCTCTAGCCACAAAATACCTTTCGGTTCAGAATTTTAATACTTCAGCGACTTTTTGTTGCTTCCACTACATTTCCAGCGCATTTAGGTTTCGAGCGCACATTTAACTTTATTACGTTCCCCCCCGTAGACATTAAAAATATAAAAGAGGGAACTATAACAGTGGTTGACCTTTCACCTCAGGATATGCACAGGTCATGGAAATTCCCCAAGCCATCATCGACGATCTGATTTTGACCCTCCATCAGTCCCAGCGATCTACGGTGTTGATCGGCGGCACCAGCGGCCAAGCGGCCCACGATGTCAACCTCCACAACCAAAGTCGCCGCCACCGCCAGCAGCAGCAGGCCATTGCCTCTGTCATTGGCACGGTGCTAGAGTTCGCGAGCGAAGATGTGCAGGCGCGGTTGGCCTCCAGCTACCAACAATCTGCCAGTTTGACCAAGCCCCTGGAGTCTTAACCCCTAGGCTGTTGGCACGGGGCTTTGGGCTGCAACCGGATGCAGGCTTGTTTTAGCCGAGGGGCTGTCATTTAGGAACGATGGGCTAAGCCATTTTTTGCTCGACGCCAAATCCGACCAGCACGAGGGTATCGAGGGGCTGTCCGGCCTCGGGACGCTGATAGTTGAGGATGCGGCGAATCCGCATATTGGGGTTGACCAACAGGATAGAATCCACGGAAACCACTCGCGTGTAGGGGGTGGTCATCAACAGTTCGCGGTTTGTGGGGTCGTAGCGAAAGCTAGACACGATGGGACGTGCTTCTTCGTAGGCCCGATCCCGCAGATAGTCGCCAGTAATGACGCCATCGCTTTGCTGTTTAGGAACAAACAAGGCCCGCAACTCCTGGGACACCGCTTCACCCTTGTCGGAAACGGTATGAAACACCAGATTGAACCCTGGCAGGGTGTCGAGATGGTCGGGGATCGGGTAGGCGTTGTCGGTTAAGACCTTGTGCTTGAGGTCGGGGGTGATCACCTCCACCTGAAAATCGGTGTGGGATCGCTCAATTTCCGGGTGGGTCAGGTAGTGGTAGGTGCGCTCAATCGACCAGTGACCCAGGCAACAGTCAAAAAAGTAGTTGATATCCGAGAGATCCATCGTTGTTCATTTGCCCAGGGAGAACCTCTCTGATCGTACCGCTAGGGCAACGCTAGGGCCGATAGACTTGCGCTAACAGGCAAAGTCGTGACGGCATCCCCAGCCCCAACGCCAACGCAAAACGATCTGGGAATCACCATTGAGTAAAAATGCTTACAGATTGCCCTGCCAGAATTCGTACAATCAGCCTCACTCCTGTCTATACCAACGCCCAAGCCACCTTGCCGACCGATGGGTCAATCACTATAGTTAAGGAATGTAAATCAAAATTACGTTTTTTATCATTTGGTTGACTTTGCTCCAATGCCTTCGCGCCATCCCTAGTCATCGCCTGGATAGTCTCCTATGCCCTTCTCCGTTGAAACCGCCCGCATTTTAGCCGAGCCCCTGGTGACGGCCTTTTTTCAGGAAACGGCTGGGGAGTGGCGTTCTGAGCGTCGCTACTACACCCTCAGCAGCGGCGAAACCCAGGAAGTCGTCAGCCAGATCACCATTGAGTTCCTGGAAGCGGGGCACCCGCAGCTTCTACATTTGGCTGACCTGCATCACCTTGGCTCCAAATCTCCCCTAATTTGCGGTACCGCCGTAGCCTGGGAAAGCGACTATGTGGGCACAGGCAAAAAGCCCGTCAAAGGTAGCACCCTGTTTGGGGTGCGGGGAACGACGCTGTATCGAGATCGCGGCTTTGCCACCAGTAAGCCCGTCACCGCCCAATACCTGTTCCCCGATAGCCGCACCCTCCAACTCAAAACCGCCTACAACCAATCTTCCTTTGAGGAAGAAATTCGCCTGATTGGCCACCGCTACCGCACCCGCCAAACGGTGATCTCCCGCGCCGGAGAACAGGTGATGATCGGCCAATACCTGGAAACCCGCTGCTAGGTACAACACTCCGGACAGTTTTTGATCGTCAACGGTAGAATGAGGGTTTCAGGCCTCTTCCGCAGCAGCTTGGTCAACGAGAAATTGAGGGTTTTAGCACTCGCCAAAAAAATGTCTGGACTATTGGTGGTGGAAAGTATGATCTTATGAGGTAGGAAAGTCTCGGCGAACCCGGCGTAGCTTCTGATCATAGGTAATCCGTGCCTGATAGAGGCTGAATTGGAGCGGTGGCACCTGGCAACCCGATTTAGTCAGTAGTTTGGTTAACGTGTGTTCTAGTTTGGTAGTAACCGCAATCCATTGATTTTCGGGTACTTTTAAATAAATCTGAATAGTCTCAGGGGTTTGCACAACAGCGTATTCTTGAATAGCCTCGGAGGTGAGAATAATGGTACGACGAATGAGGTCTGGAAAAATAGGAATGAGTTGTGATTGGTCATGGTTGGGAAAATAGAAAATATCATCACAACGTCCTTCAATTTGAGTAATAGCTGTTAATATGGATCCGCAGGGACAGGGTGTTTTTTGTTCGCTTAGAATATCATCTAATCGATAGCGAATAATTGGCTGTGTTCTCCGGTTAAAGTCGGTAATAATAGGCATGAATCGGCCCGATTCTCGATCAAGATAGTCTTTTTGAATCACCAGAATATCTTCATTGAGGTGCAGCGTTCCATAGGCACAGGTGGCGGCCAAAAAGCCTTCTGTGCATTGATAGAGTTGATGCACCATTTGGCCGAAGACTTGGCTAATCACTTTTTCATCAAGGGGATCGAGCACTTCAGCCACGGAGATAATTCGAGTCGGTGAAATCGATAAGTTTCCCTGAGATTGGGCCTCAGCCAGCAATCGCAACATCGAGGCGGGTGCTACCAAAATGGTCGGTTGATAATCATCCAAGCGGGGTATGTGCTGAGTGATCGGCTGAAAGAGATCAAAATACTCGAATTGAATTCGTTGCTGTTGCACCGTTTGGTAGAGGTTGCTATTAGCTCTCAGAAAAAAAGCAATCCGTTGGCGAGACAAAATTGATTGGGGCAAGGCTTTGGCTAGAACTGTCCCGGCCCAAGCCTGTTGCTCGACTGGGCTAACTAGAAATAAGCCCCGATTGCCACTCGTCCCCGAGGATAAGCCCACGGTATACCCGCGCAGGGTGGATTGAAAATCACGGCTTTCCTCGCCTTGCTGGGCGATCACCATCGCCTCGTCTTTTGAAATGCCTACGGTATTGAGCTGATCAAAATTAGCCATCATGATCGCCTTATTGATGACTGGGAACTGTTGCCAGTCTTGGAAATCTAACCCCTGATAGTAGGTTTGATAAAAGGGAGATTTCGGAACCACCTGATGTAAAAAATACTGCACCCGTCGATGTTGCCAAGCCTGCAACTGCTCTGGGGTACGGAAGTGTTGTCTGTATTTGGTCTGCCAGTAATGCCAAAGAATACGCGGTAGGGCATTCATAACGGTTGCCCTGAATGAGTTGGAGATTGTTCGCGCCAAAAAACGGCGCAATGGGTAGGGATAATCTGAATTTCTGGATGGGCTTGGTGAAGAGAATGAAGTTTTTTAAGGGTGGTTTGGTAGGTAGCGGAATCAGCAAAAATTAACTGGGCGATGGGGTGAGGAGCCACTAACTCTTGATAGGCCCGACTCGACCAGCAGGCATCGGCGACTAAAAAGTAGGTTTGATGGTGGGTATCGGTCAATAAAAGCCCCAGTTGGCCGGGGGCATGACCGGGGAGTTCGATGGCAATTAAACTGCGATCACCGAAGAGATCAAACCCCTGCTCAAACCAGCCAGGTAAGGCAGGGACAGAAGGGCTCTGTTCTACAAACCGCAGCCGTTTTTCAAAGTCTGGGGGCAGCAATCCGGCCAAAAATCCGGCTTTGAGGGCGCGTAACCCTTTTTGATGTTTAACCGCTCCATAGGCCGATTGGGCACAGATATATTCCGCCTGGGGAAAATCGGCCAATCCGGCAATGTGGTCGGCATGGAAATGGGAAATCAGAATGTATCGAATGGATTCAGGGGGTACGCTCTGCTGCTGCAATTGTTGGACAGCATTTTCTTCTGGTTTTAGGTAAACGGGCGTGATTAGGGCATAGAAACGGTTGGGAAAGTGCTGCGTTTCTCGAAAGAAGCGCTCGGAGTAGCCCGTATCAAACAAAATGTTGCCGATAGTGGGATGCTGAATTAGGGCAAATAGCGCTGGAAATTGGATGGTTTGCCACCGCCCACCCCGCAGAGTAATCGCCTCTGGATGGGTGCAGTAGCCCGTTTTAAACCAGGTGACTTGCACCAAGGGTTGCACCAAGGGTTGCTCCAAGGGATTAGTCGCCATGGGAATTAAGCTGTTAGTCATCTAAACTGCGTATAATACATTAAAATTCTGGAATAAGCCATGGGAGTCAGAAACTATCTAACGTCAGAGGAAAAGCAAGAGCTTCAGAAGCA
>NZ_JACJRS010000065.1 GCF_014697375.1 Phormidium sp. FACHB-1136 | reverse complement strand
ACGCCTCAAACTCTTGTCCCGTCAGTCCGGTCAAACGGCATAGCATCCGAGACTTCGTCCGCAACTCGGCATAGGTCATTTTCATGGGTTCTACCTGGTCGCTGTTCCTGCTATTGACTCTACTCACTCAATTTCCGATAAGGTTTAATGACCTCGGTATCGAGATTCGTATCGCTCACTACCCCCCCCTACACCTCCAAGTACAACCCCATCGAGCATCGCCTGTTTCCCCATGGCTCACGAGCTTGTCAAGGCATGATCTTCGACCGGGTTCAGACAGTTCGAGACCTCATCGCCCGGACGACGACACGAACCGGACTGAAGGTGTTGGCCGCCATTCTCGACAAGCCCTACCAAACCGGGCGAAAGGTGGCCAAAGACTTCAAATCTACGATGTCCATTGTCTTTGATGATGCCCTGCCACAATGAAACTACACTGCCGTCCCAGAAGTACAGGTTATTTAATCCACATTCCTAAGGCTATTTGTGGGCCACCCCATCCACACGGGCGGCGTGTTTGACGGCGGAGGCGACGGCACTGGCGACGCGATCATCAAATACGGAGGGGATGATGTGATCGCGGTTGAGTTCCTGGGGGCTGACCAGATCGGCGATGGCTAGGGCGGCTTCTAGGTACATGGAGGGGGTGATCTCACGGGCGCGGCAGTCTAGGGCACCGCGTAGGACGCCGGGGAAGGCCAGCACATTGTTGATTTGGTTGGGGTAGTCGCTGCGTCCGGTGGCCATCACCGCCACTTTGTCGGCCACTAATTCGGGCTGAATTTCGGGGATGGGGTTGGCCATGGCAAACACGATGGGATCCTTGGCCATGGATTCCACCATGGCCACAGACACCACCCCCGGCGCACTCACGCCCAGGAAAATATCGGCCCCCACCATGGCATCGGCTAGGGTGCCAGAGTCCTCTACGGCAACCTCTCGTTTTTGGGGGTTGAGGTCGTCGCGGCTGTGGGAGAGGATGCCCTTGGAATCGCACAGGACAATGCGGCTGGCCCCTGCCCGTTGCAGCAGCTTGGTGATGGCCACCCCGGCAGCCCCGGCCCCGTTGATCACCACTTTGACCGTGGGCAGGGTTTTGTTCACCAGCTTCAGGGCGTTGATCAAGGCCGCTAGGGTAACGATGGCGGTGCCGTGCTGGTCGTCGTGGAAAACGGGAATATCCAGTTCCTTGCGCAGGCGGGCTTCGATTTCAAAGCAGCGGGGGGCGCTGATGTCCTCTAGGTTGACGCCGCCAAACACCGGGGCCAACTGCTTCACGGCGGTGACAATGGCGTCGGTGTCCTGGGTGTCTAGGCAAATGGGGAAGGCATCTAGTCCGGCAAACTTCTTAAACAACAACGCTTTGCCCTCCATCACGGGCAGGGCTCCGGCGGGGCCAAGGTTGCCCAAGCCCAGCACGGCACTGCCATCGGTGACAATGGCAATGGTGTTGCCCTTAATCGTCAGGTCAAACACCCGGTCGGGATGTTCGGCAATTTCCAAACACACCCGCCCCACCCCAGGGGTGTAGGCCATGGCTAGATCGTCCTGGTTGTTGAGCTCCAGCTTGCTTTCCACGCTGATTTTGCCGCCCTCGTGGATTTGGAAGGTGCGATCACAAATCTCTAGAATCTCAATGTCTTCAACGGCCTTGACCGCATTCACAATGTCCTCCACATGGTCTTCGCTGGAGGCATCGACATGGAGTACCCGAACCAGACTATGGCGGCTGCGGCTGATCAGGGTTAAGTCGCCGAGGTTGCCCCCGGCATCGGCAATGGCCTGGGTGATGCGGGCCAACATCCCCGCCCGGTTGGGAATTTTCAATCGCAAACTGAGGCTGTAGCTAGAGTTCGGGGTCAGTTGTGCCATGCCAAAACCTTTAGACAATCGCTGGGATGAACGCTATGCACGCAGGCGTTACGTAGGGAATCTTAAGCCCAATTCACCGTCCCGTGCCAAGATCTCCCGACCCAACACAGCGAATGACAAGCTTTCTTGACGTGACGGCCAGCGCCTTGTGGGAGCCTAGAATGGAGGGGCCAGACTGGCTTGTGAGTCCGGTTCAGAGCGCCCGATCGGCCTGGGAAATGCTGCCTTTTCATCAACGCTACACCCCCCACCTCGGTGGGTCTGGGGCTGGTTTCTGGGCCAAAGGTCAAAAATCAGACCAATCTCCAGGCCATCGTTTGCCCCAGTTCCGCAGGTTACGTTAAATTAAGTAAAGATTTCGTCTCATACTTTGATTTAGTCAACGCCGATAAATCTGTGCAAGTCAAATCTGTACAAGCCGAATCATTGCAAGTCGTGAATAGAGGCCATTGGTTATGAAATTTTCTTGGCGAGTCGTCCTACTCTGGACCCTGCCGTTGTTGGTTGTAGGGTTCTTCCTGTGGCAGGGGGCCTTTTCCGGTGCTCCGGCTGATATGGGTCGCAACGCGGCCAGCACCCGCATGACCTATGGCCGCTTTCTTGACTATCTGGATGCCGGACGGGTGACAGCGGTGGATCTGTATGACGGGGGCCGCACCGCTATCATCGAAGCCGTCGATCCTGAGCTTGACAACCGCTTGCAGCGCTGGCGGGTGGATCTCCCCGGCAACTCCCCCGACCTGGTCAGCCGCCTGCGGGAATCCAACATCAGCCTAGATTCTCACCCCCCCCGCAACGATGGGGCGCTGGTGGGTGCCCTAGGCAATCTGCTGTTCCCCCTACTATTGATTGGTGGATTGTTCTTTTTGTTCCGTCGCTCTGGCGGTGGGGCGGGTGGCCCTGGCCAAGCCATGAGCTTTGGCAAATCCAAGGCCCGCTTCATGATGGAAGCCAAAACCGGGGTCATGTTCGACGATGTGGCCGGGATTGACGAAGCCAAGGAAGAACTGCAAGAGGTGGTCACCTTCCTGAAGAAGCCTGAGCGCTTCACCGCTATCGGTGCCCGCATTCCCAAGGGCGTGCTGCTGGTTGGCCCTCCCGGAACTGGGAAAACCCTGCTGGCCAAGGCCATTGCCGGGGAAGCCGGGGTGCCCTTCTTCTCCATCTCTGGCTCTGAGTTTGTGGAAATGTTCGTTGGTGTGGGTGCCTCCCGCGTCCGCGACCTGTTCAAAAAGGCTAAGGACAATGCCCCTTGCATCATCTTTATCGATGAAATTGACGCCGTGGGTCGTCAGCGGGGCGCAGGCATCGGCGGCGGCAACGACGAACGGGAACAAACCCTCAACCAATTGCTGACCGAAATGGACGGCTTTGAGGGCAACACTGGGATTATCATCATCGCCGCCACCAACCGCGTCGATGTGCTCGATTCCGCCCTGCTGCGTCCCGGTCGCTTCGACCGTCAGGTGACGGTGGATCCCCCCGATATCAAAGGCCGCATCGAGGTGCTGGAAGTCCACGCCCGCAACAAAAAGCTGGCCGAGGACATTTCCTTGGAAGCTATCGCCCGCCGCACTCCCGGTTTCACCGGGGCCGACCTGGCTAACCTGCTGAACGAAGCCGCCATTCTCACCGCCCGCCGCCGCAAGGACGCCATCACCATGGCCGAAATTGACGCTGCCGTGGATCGGGTCATCGCCGGGATGGAGGGTACCCCCCTGGTGGACAGCAAGAGCAAGCGCCTGATTGCCTACCACGAAATTGGCCATGCCATCGTCGGCACCCTGGTCAAAGATCACGACCCCGTGCAAAAGGTGACGCTGATTCCCCGTGGACAGGCCCAAGGCTTAACCTGGTTCACCCCCAGCGAAGAGCAAATGCTGATCTCCCGCGCCCAAATCCTGGCCCGCATTACCGGAGCCTTGGGGGGCCGTGCCGCTGAGGACGTGATCTTTGGCGATGCCGAAGTCACCACCGGGGCCGGAAACGACCTCCAGCAGGTCTCAAACATGGCCCGCCAGATGGTGACGCGCTTCGGGATGTCTGACCTGGGGCCGCTGTCCCTAGAAAGCTCCCAGGGCGAAGTGTTCCTCGGTCGCGACTGGCTCTCCCGCTCGGAATATTCCGAGGAAGTGTCCTCCCGCATCGATGCCCAGGTGCGCGTCATCGTAGACCAGTGCTACGAAGAGGCCAAACGCCTCATGCGCGACAACCGGGCGCTGATTGACCGCCTGGTGGATCTGCTGGTGGAACGGGAAACCATCGACGGCGACGAACTGCGCCAAATCGTGTCGGAATACACCGTCGTCCCCGATAAGCAGCAGTTTGTACCCCAACTGTAGGGTGTCTAGGCCGATGTAGTCTGGTTGACTCCATAGTGCAGAAAGGCTCGTCTACCCAGGCGGGCCTTTCTTTATGGCCAATTCATCCTGAATCCGGCTCGCTTACCCCCGGTATTATCCGTGGGCGAGGAGACCTCGTCCCTACGGTTGGAGGTAGCGAGGCTAGAAGCGGTGGCTGAGGTGTCCCAGGGCTTTGAGGTAGCCCAGCAGCTCCCGTTGAATCTGGCGGACTTGTTGAATGTTGGCCTTGGTGAGGGATTCGTTGAGGGGCTGACTGGGGCGGCGCTGACCCAGTTGGGCGAGGGTTTGATAGAGATGTTGGGCCTTTTGGAAATGGGGGTGCTGGCCATAGCGTTGTTTGCCGGGGCCATGGAACCAACGTTCTAGGCGTAGGGAGGGGCTAGCGGGGAGGGGAGGGCCGCAACGTGGAACCGTTTCCTGGCGCAGGGCGGTGAGGGCTTTGATCCAGGCGGCAATTTCGAGATGGGCAAAGAGCAGGGGCCAATCATCGTGGTTGAGGGGGTGCTGACGCTGCCATGTAGGGGCGGCATGCCAGTCCTCCAGCCAAGCCAGCAGATCCACAGCGGGCATGGGTCGGGCAATGCTGTAGCCCTGGGCGAGTTCGCAGCCGAGTTGCAGGAGTAGGTTGCCGTGGGCCAGGGTTTCTACCCCTTCGGCCACCACTTGCCGCTGAAAAACCTGGGCTAGGTCAATCACGCCTTCGATGATAGCCAGGTCTTGGGGGTTCACCAGCATATTGCCGACGAAGCTCTGATCGATTTTGACCTGGGCCGCAGGCAAATGCTTCAGGTGAGCGAGGGAGGACGGCCCCGTGCCGAAGTCATCCAGGGCAAACTGCACCCCCATCGCCTGACAGGCTTCCATCACCTCGGCGATGTGGTCGAGATCTTTCAGGGCACTGGTTTCTAGCACCTCAAGTTCTAAATGGTGGGCCAGGGAGGCCGGGTAGTTAGCTAAGCGACAGTTCAGGCGGGCCATGAAGTCGGGTTCTTGTAGGTGTTGGGTTCCTAGGTTCACACTCACCGTGAGGGGTAGGCCCGCCCCGTGCCACTGGGCCAACTGGGCCAAGGCCGTTTCCAAGACCCATTCCCCGACATCGGTGGCGAGGGGATGTTCGGCCAGGGCGGGGAGAAACTGTCCCGGCAGAAGCAGCCCTTGGTCGGGGTGCTGCCAACGAATGAGCGCTTCAACCCCTAAAACCTGGCCCGTGCCCATGTTGACCTTGGGTTGGTAGTAGAGCACAAACTGATCCTGCGCGAGAGCCTGCCGGATCTGATCGAGGCTGGCATGGCGATGGCGGTCGCTGCGGGCGGCTTCGGCATCGAACAGGTGGTAGCGGTTTTTGCCAGACAGTTTGGCCTGGTACATAGCCTGATCGGCCTGTCGCAGGAGTTGGTCGGCGTCAATGGCCTCGGGTTGGGGATAGAAAGTGGCTCCCAGACTGGCCGAGACTTGCAGGGTTTCGGAACCCCACCGCACGGGCTGGGCCGCCGCCGCCAGCAGGCGATGGAAAATGGGCTGGCTGGTGGCTAGGGTGCCCGTATTGATCAAGACCGCCACAAATTCATCCCCCCCCAACCGAGCCAGGGTGTCCTCCTCCCGCAGCACGCCAGCCATGCGATTGGCCACTGTAATCAACAAATAATCCCCAGCTTCGTGACCGTGGGAATCGTTGATTGCTTTAAAGCCATCGAGGTCGATGTAGGCCACCGTGATCGGCTGATGCTGGCGCATGGATTGGGCCATGGCTTGGTGCATCCGGTCGGCCAGCAGGGTACGATTTGGCAGGTTCGTGAGGGCGTCGTAGTGGGCGATATGTTCGAGTTCCTGCTGATGAATTTTTTGCAGGGTAATGTTAGAAAACAGGGCCACATAGCGCTGGGTTTGGCCCTTGGCATTGCGCACGGCGCTAATGGTCAGCATTTCGGCATAGATCTCGCCATTCCGGCGGCGGTTCCAAATCTCACCGCACCAGTGGCCCTGATCGATGAGGCTGCGCCACATGGCCCGATAAAAGGTGGCATCTTGTAGGCCCGACTTGAGCAGGCGGGGATTGCGGCCTAGCACTTCCTCGCGGGAATATCCGGTGATGTGGGTGAAGGCGGTGTTCACCTCTAGGATGGTGCCCTGGGCATCGGTAATCAAAATGCCTTCGCGGGCGTGGGTAAAAACGCTGGCGGCCAGCTCCAGTTCTTCGTTGCTGGCCCGGAGTTCCTGCTCCAACTGTTGGCGTCGGGCCACCTCAGCGGTTAATTCCTGGGTGCGCTCCTCCACCCGTTCCTCTAGGTGGGTCAGCAAATCCTGAAGACAGCGGTTTTTTTCAGAGATATCCCGAAAAAAAGCTCGGTTTTCCAGCACCGTAGCCACAATATTGGCAATATTGCTGACATAGGGTCGATAGACCTGAAAGGCGTTCTCATCCTCTAGTTCCAAGCGCAGATCGCCATACCGATGGCGAGGGCTACTGAGGGGAAAGGTCTGTTGAGAAAAAACGATGGGGGCGCAGCCACAGGGCTTGGGAACCTCTGGGCCGAGGTTGGGATAGGTAATCCCCTCCACGCACAGGCTGGCCTGGGCCACCCCCGGTATTCCCTGTAGGGCGGCCCCCAAAAAGACGGCCATCGCCCCTGGATCGGGCAGCACCTCCAACATGCTGGGAATCACCAACAGGCGACCTAACACATCGGGTCGGGCCGAAACAGGGGCAGAGGCAGGGTTAGCCATTGAGGGGCAATCCGTGGCGGGTCAGGAACTCTTCGGGAGGGAGGTAGTAGGGGTTGCGGACGATTTGGCCACGCACCACCATCATCGGATGCACCTGAAGAATCTCAAACAGGGTGGCCCCATCAAACCGATTGGCATCGTACTGACAAATCGCCGTAAGGGGATGGGTTTCCATCAGCAAGTTGAGGCGCGACTCGTACTCCACCAGTTCTTCGGCCCCGGTAATGTGGGGAGACAGCGCCCAGGACATTTCCCCCGTCACCCGCACATTCGGCCAATGGTGCTCTTGGCAGGTGTGATGGAGGGCTTTGAGTCGGCGAATCATCTCCTTGGCCGTAAAGTGGCCATCGGGGCAATACACCGTATGGGCGGGGCAGAACATCACATGGTCTCGGTGGCTGGCATCGGGGGGATGAATGCCAATAGACAGGAGGTATTCTTCCAGCAAGTCAGCATTATCCAGGTCGGCAAAATAGCCCACCAATTCCTCACTGGTAATGCCGCTGTTGGTATAACGGGCGATCACCTCGCGCCGTTCATCCTCATCGTTGAAGATGTAGCACATGTGGGTATTGGCCGGAAAGGGCTCCGCCGTAAACCCCATGTCGATAATTGGGCTGGTCGTGGGATCGGAACGGGGCACGGGCCTGACGGTAGTAGTCATAGGGATTCTCCTTGCCCAGCGGCAAAGCACCCAAGCTGCCTCGAACGCTGGGTCGAAATATAGTGTTCTACTAAAAGATTGCCCTGTTTTCCTAGGGGTGACACCGCCTAAAGGGTTAATTTTTGTAGGGTTTTGGCGATTTTTCCCGGTGTTTTCTAGGTATTTTGCCCATTCCCCAGGGGCGCACCGCTGTTCGGCCAGGGGCCGGGGGGCTGGAGCGGCAGAGGCTTCACCGTCGTTTCAGTATGGTAGAGCGTGAACCCACGGGCTTCGTAGTTGCGGTAGGCGGCGGGACCATCCAGGCTACAGGTATGCACCCACACCCGTTGAGTTGCGCCCATGCCCCAAGCTTCCCGCACCCCTACCGTCAGCAAATAGCCGCCCAACCCTTGCCCAATGAACGGCGGCAACAGGCCAAAGTAGGCGATTTCGACATTGCCCTTGGCCTGACTTTCCAACTCCACATAACCCGCTGGGACGCCCTCGCTCCAGGCTGTCCAGATTTCCACCTCAGGCCGTTCTAAATGACGCTGCCAGTCGGCATAGCTCCAGGGCAGGCGATCACACCAGTACCACGGCCCACCCACAGCGGTATAGAGAAACCGCCCAAACTCAGGGCAGGGAATCTCCATCCGCTGAATGGATAGATCATAGGGCTCGAAACGCTTGGGCCGTAGGGCATCCGGGCTGAGCATCTCAAAGTACCAGGTGGTCACCGAAGTAGGGACGGAGGCAGATCGTTTGGCCATGACACTACCTTAGTACAGCAATTCGCCTCGCAGTACCGTGACGGCCTGCCCCCGCAGCACCACTCGATCTCCACGATCCTCTACCTGCAACACGCCCCCACGGGCCGAGGCTTGGTAGGCCAGAAAGGTGGTTTTGCCGAGTTTTTCTCTCCAGTAGGGGCTGAGGCCGCAGTGAGCCGACCCAGTGACGGGGTCTTCATTGATGCCCAACGCAGGGGCAAAAAAGCGCGAGACAACATCGTAGGGTGCCTCCCCTCGGCTGGTGACGATCACGCCATGTACCGGGAATTTCCCCAGGGCCGCAAAGTCTGGCTGCAAATCCCGTACCGTCGCCGCCTGGGCGAGTTCTACCAGATAGCCCAGGGCATTTTCCACCACCGCCACTGGAGTTGCGCCTAGGGCATTGGCCAATCCTTCGGGCGTTTGGATGGGCTGGGATGGATCGGCAGGAAAATTCAGTTCAATCCAATCTCCTTGGCGCTGGGCAGTCAACAGGCCACTACGGGTATAGAACCGAGCCTCCTGATCCGACGCAAGATGGCCCTCACTCCACAGGGTATGGGCGCTGGCCAGGGTGGCATGGCCGCACAGATCCACCTCCACCGTAGGCGTAAACCAGCGCAGCCGAAAGCCATCTCCCTCCGGCAGCAGAAAGGCCGTTTCTGAGAGGTTCATCTCCTGGGCCACCCGCTGCATCCAGGTGTCCGGCTGGGCTTCAGAGAGCACACACACCGCCGCCGGATTGCCGCCGTAGGGCTTGTCCGTAAAGGCATCCACTTGTACGAGAGGAATTCCCATCGGTCTTCTGTCCTTAAAGGTTAATCCATGGCATAGAGCCAATCGGTCACAAACACGCTCTTTGAATGCGATCTGCCCTCACCCTAAATCCCTCTTCCACCTGGGCTATCGCTTATCGATAAGTCTCTATCCCGCGTTGTTCCGAGCGTTGATCCCCCCTAGCCCTCCTTACAAAGGGGGGAACCGGACTCAAAGTCCCCTTTGTTAAGAGGGATTTAGGGGGATCCTCCAGGGATAACGGCATGGGAATAAGGTGTGTATGAGCAGTAGCCTGCCTGGAGGAGGGGCTGGGGGTGAGGGCTACTAAAAATCGACAACGCCTATTCCGCCGCCGCGTCTTCGCCCTTCTCCGGTTTCAGCAGGGGGAAGGCAATCACATCGCGGATGCTGGCGCTGTCGGTGAGTAGCATCACCAGACGGTCGATGCCGATGCCTTCGCCACAGGTGGGGGGCATCCCGTGTTCTAGGGCGGTGAGGAAATCTTCGTCCACCCCAGTGGCTTCCACATCTCCGGCGGCTTTGCGGGCGGCTTGGAGTTCAAAGCGGTGGCGCTGGTCGATGGGGTCGGTCAACTCCGAGAAGCCGTTGGCGGTTTCCCGTCCGGCCACAAATAGCTCGAACCGTTCCACCACACCGGGTTTGCTGCGGTGGGGCTTGGAGAGGGGTGAAATTTCGACGGGATGGTCGATCAAAAACGTTGGCTGAATCAAGGTTTCTTCGATTTTTTGCTCAAACACCTCGTTCAGCAGTTTGCCGATGGAATCGCAGTCCTCGACCCCGTGCAGGTTGAGGGATTTCACCGCCGCCTTGGCTGCGTCGAGGGTCGTGAAGGTATGGAAATCCACCCCCGTGTGTTCCTGCACCAAATCGTGCATGGAAATCCGCTTCCAGGGCGGTGTCAGGTCAATGTCTACGCCTTGGTAGGTGATCTGAGTTGTCCCCAAAATGTCCTTAGCCAGGGTCGCCACCAAGTCCTCGGTGAGATCCATAAAGTCGTGGTAGTCGGCGTAGGCTTGGTAGAATTCCACGCTGGTAAATTCGGGGTTGTGGCGGGTCGAAACGCCCTCGTTGCGGAAGATGCGGCCAATTTCAAACACCTTTTCAAAGCCGCCCACCACCAGGCGCTTCAGGTGCAGTTCCGTGGCAATGCGGAGGTACAGATCCATCTCCAGGGTGTTGTGGTAGGTGATGAAGGGTCGCGCCTCGGCTCCTCCGGCTTCGCTTTGCAGCACCGGGGTTTCAATTTCCAAAAAGCCCCGATCTTCTAAATAGCGACGAATGCCCGTGGTAATTAGCGCCCGCTTACGGAAGGTGTCGCGCACGGTGGGATTCACGATCAAATCCACGTAGCGCTGACGGTAGCGCTTGGCCACATCGGTCAACCCGTGCCACTTGTCCGGCAAGGGCAGCAGGGCTTTGGTCAGCATGGCGTAGCGCTGCACTTTGATAGAAAGCTCGCCCTTGTCCGTGCGCTTGATGGTGCCCGTGACGCCGATGATGTCGCCCACATCGGTGAGTTGCTTCAGGTGGTCGAAGGCTTTCTCGTCCTCGGCCCCCATGTGGTCTTGGATGGTGGTTTTGTCGAGGTAAAGCTGAATCGTACCCGATTCGTCCTGCAAGCCAAAGAAGGCCAGCTTGCCAAACACCCGCCGCGCCAAAATTCGCCCCGCAATGGAGACCATATCCGCCACCTCTTCCCCAGCGGCCAAATCGGCATACTTCTCCTGAAGCTGGGCGGTCTGGTGGGTGACATCCCAACGGTAGGCAAAGGGATTTTGACCCACCTGCTTCAGGTCGTCCACCTTTTGCAGACGGGCGGCACGGATTTCTTCAAGGCTGGAGGCGCTTTGGCCAGAACGGTTGGCGTCGGAGGACATGGTTGGCGATGACAAGGGTAGGGATGAGCAGGATGGCGGAATTCACAGACCTTGATTATAGGCAACCTTGGCCCCTCTCCTTGTTCCATCCTGCCTACGAGCCAGGGCAAACGCATCCTCATACTAAATCCGGCTCGCTGCCCCCCCGGCATCAGTGGGCGAGGAAACCTCGTCCCTGCCATTTTCTGGGCGGGGAATCGGGGTTCTCCAATTTGGACTTCGTATCGTTGGGTGAACGAACGTTCCGCACGATGACTATCCGGTGGTAATTCTGGATGGGCCAGGAAATACCACCACTGATGGGCCTGATCGCGGAGAGGGGGCAGCAACAAGCCCCCGTCATACCCAACGTTGGAAGGAAGCTGGTTGGCGGCTAGAGGGTGGCTTCCACCTCCTGGGCAACGGGTTGGGGAATCGTGGCTTCAACTTGAATGCCGCGATAGGCCGCTGTATAGAGATCCTTGAGGTCTGAAATCAGCGGATAGCGGGGGTTGGCGGGGGTGCATTGGTCGTCGAAGGCTTGGTCGGCGATGCCCTCTAGGTGGGCAAAGAAGGTGTGTTCATCCTCGTTGATCACCTCGCGGATGGCGGTGGGGATGTTCACCTTGCGCTTCAGGTCTTCGATGGCCGCAATCAGGAGTTCCACTTTTTCCTCATCGGTGCTGCCGCCTAGGTGCAGGTGGTCGGCAATGCGGGCGTAGCGCCACTTAGCATTGGGATATTTGTACTGCGGGAAGATGGCCTGCTTAAAGGGCACATCGGTGGCGTTGTAGCGGATGACGTGGGAGATCATCAGCGCGTTGGCTAGCCCGTGGGGAACGTGGAAGGTAGCCCCCAGTTGGTGTGCCATGGAATGACAAATGCCCAAAAAGGCATTGGCAAAGGCCATTCCGGCCATAGTGGCGGCGTAGTGGACTTTTTCGCGGGCCTTGGGGTCGTTAGCTCCGTTTTCGTAGGCGCTGGGCAGGTATTTCATTAGCAGCCGAATTGCCTCCAACGCTAGGCCATTGGTGTATTCCGAGGCGTAGACCGAGACGTAGGATTCTAGCGCGTGGGTGAGGGCATCGATGCCGCCGTAGGCCGTCAGCCCCTTGGGCAGGTTCAGCACCAGTTCCGGATCCACGATGGCCATGTTGGGCGTCAGGGAATAATCCGCCAGGGGGTACTTAATCCCGGTGCGCTCGTCCGTCACCACGGCAAAGGGCGTCACTTCAGAACCCGTGCCTGAGGTGGTGGGGATCGCCACCATCATGGCCTTTTGCCCCAGTTCTGGCAGATCGTAGACCCGCTTGCGGATGTCCATAAACCGAGTGGATAGCCCCTCAAACTCAATTTCGGGGTGTTCGTACATCATCCACATCACCTTGGCCGCATCCATGGGCGACCCGCCGCCAAAGGCGATGATCACATCGGGGTTAAAGGTGTTCATCACCGCGAGGCCGCGCTGCACCGTGGCCAAGGAAGGATCCGGTTCCACGTTGTAGAAAATGTCGTACTTGAGGCCAACGTCTTCTAGGACTTCTTCGAGTCCCTTGGTCATGCCCAGGTCGTAGAGGGGTTTGTCGGTAACGATGAAGGCTCGCTGCTTACCCGCCAACTCCCGCAGGGCCACGGGCAGACAACCGTACTTGAAGTAGACCTTGGGCGGCACCCGGAACCACAGCATATTTTCCCGCCGCTCGCTGATGGTCTTGATGTTGAGGACGTGCTGCACCCCCACGTTTTCGCTGACGGAGTTGCCGCCCCAGGTGCCACAGCCCAGGGTCAACGATGGATCCAGACGGAAGTTGAACAGGTCGCCAATCGCCCCCTGGGAAGCGGGGGTGTTAATCAGCACACGGGCGGTTTCTACCTTGTGCTCAAACTGCCGAATGTGGGCTTGGTTGTCGGGGGCGGTGTAGAGCACGGCGGTGTGGCCCCGTCCGCCAAAGCTAATCAGGGATTGGGCCTTGTCTACGGCTTCAGCGAAATCCTTGGCCCGATACATGGCCAGAATGGGGGAGAGCTTCTCAAAGGCGAAGGGTTCTTCGGTGCCGATGGTCTCCACCTCACCGATGATTACCCGTGCCGTGGGGGGAATGGTGATGCCCGCCAGTTCCGCCAGTTTTTGGACGGGTTGGCCCACAATCGCGCCGTTCAAGTGGCCGTCTTTGAGGATAATCTGCCGGAATTTATCCAGTTCTTCGGGGTTCAGCAGATAGGCCCCCCGGTCAGCAAATTCCTGGCGCACGGTGTCGTAGACTGCATCTTCCACCACCACCGACTGTTCGCTGGCGCAGATCATGCCGTTGTCGAAGGTTTTGCTAAGCAGAATGGAGGATACCGCCATTTTCAGGTGGGCGGTGGCGTCGATCACTGCCGGAGTGTTGCCCGCCCCCACGCCCAAGGAGGGATTGCCCGACGAGTAGGCCGCCCGCACCATGCCGGGGCCACCCGTGGCCAAAATCAGGCTGATATCCCGGTGCTGCATCAGGGCTTGGGAGAGGGGCACTGTGGGTTCGTCAATCCAGCCGATGATGTCTGCTGGGGCACCCGCCGCCACCGCTGCATCCAGCACCACCTTGGCCGCTGCAATGGTGCAACCCTTGGCCCTAGGGTGGGGGGAAAAGATAATACCGTTGCGGGTTTTTAGCGCCAGCAGGGCTTTGAAGATGGCCGTCGAAGTGGGGTTCGTCGTCGGCACAATCCCCGCCAGCAGCCCCACGGGTTCGGCAATTTTCTGCATCCCGAAGGACTTGTCTTCCTCCAGCACGCCGCAGGTTTTTTCGTCCTTGTACTTGTTGTAGATGGATTCCGAGGCGAAGTGATTCTTGATCACCTTGTCCTCCACCACCCCCATGCCCGTTTCCGCCACCGCCGCCTTAGCCAGGGGAATGCGGGCCATATTGGCCGCCAAAGCCGCCTGCTTAAAGATATGGTCTACCTGAGACTGAGTAAATTCGGCGTATTGTTGCTGGGCTGTTTTCACGCGGGCAATCAACGCTTCCAGTTCTTCGAGATTGGTGATTGACATAGCAAAATCCTGGAGAGAGCAGCAAAAAACGTTACCTTGTCAAATCGTCGCCATCATCAAACTAGTGGATACCAGCTATCGGACAGGCGCTATCGGACATCAAGCCACGAAACCCCCAGGGTATGAAATTCGCCAATGCACCCTCGCGGCGGTGGCCAAGGCCGCTAGGGGGGACATCCGTCAACGGTGCATCGGTCACAGAGACATCGAATCGAGGCGGCGGATCAACTTTCCCAACCGCCTCCCTTGCATCCTAGAAGCGACTACCCTGGAACCGCTGGTTTCGGCCACCTTTTCTTAACGTTTTAGACCCACCTGCCACCGGAAACCCCCACTATTCCATGACTGTAATGGCACGCCAGCCAGCCCCATGTTGCCAAAAGATTCAGTTCTGGATTGGTCTTAGGGATGGTCTAACGCGAGTGAGATTAAGCAACCGTTACGCCTCTGGGTCGCCGTTAATAATTATCTTGTCCTGTAAACTTCTTGACAAATACCCTACGGATCCTCGGCAGGATGGCGAGAATAGGCTTATACCCCCCGCTTCATTTTTAATGGTGGAGGTCGTAACCATGGTTAATACTAAGTTGCATCGTTTTTTGGGCTATGGATTCCTCTCCCTAGGGCTGATCGCAGCGGCCAGCCTGAGCATCCAAAAACCGCTCAATTCCCAGTCCTGCGAAGTCTATATGGGGCAGGCCGTCACCGGGGCTAGCGTGAATGTGGATCGGTGTTCCATTCGCCAAGTTAGTGACCGAAGCATAGACTTTACCTACTATCTAGGACAAATGAGCATCCAAGCTCAGGCCCATTGTCGAGAAAATTCCTGGACAACGTTCCATGATGGCGTGACCCATCGGCCCCAGTCCACCGCAACTCAAAATATGCTGAATTTTGTCTGTGATGGCTATGCAGGCGGTGGAGGAATGACGAACTCAGCCTTGGTTTTTAATCCTCCCTCCAATGTGCGCACCGCCCCCAATGGGCCAATTCTCTGCACCATTCGCACCCAACGCCGGATTAATCTCTATGGCAGCGACGGCGCTTGGTTTTATACCGATGCCTGCGGCAGTATGGGGATGATTCACAATAGCCAAATTCGATTTTAAGCCCCTGGTTCATGGGTTGTCGGTGATGCACCCACCAGAACATTGGCTATGGGCGCAGTCCCAATGACGCCTCCCGTCCGCCCTACAATGGGGAGACTGGGCTAGAAACGGAGGGATGTCTGCCATGGGGCCAAAGGTGATTATCCACGGTGGCGCAGGGAGTGCCCTGCATGATCAAGGGGGGCTGGCGGCGGTGCGCCAAGAGTTGCACGCCATTGTGGATCAAATCTACCAACGGGCCAAGGGAGGCCATCGAGCGGTGGACTGCGTGGTCTACGGCTGTCAGCTTTTGGAGGATGCCCCTCGGTTTAATGCGGGCTATGGGTCGGTGTTGCAATCCGATGGCCAGGTGCGGATGAGTGCGGCCCTGATGGATGGCCAAATCCAACGGCTGAGCGGAGTGATCAATGTGTCGCGGGTGGCCCATCCCATCGACCTAGCGGCCCATTTGCAGGGGGCGGAGGATCGGGTGTTGTCCGATGTGGGGTCGATGGAACTGGCGCGGGAGTTGGCCCTGCCGCTGTTTGACCCGATCACCGACCTGCGTCTGCGGGAGTGGATGCAGGAACGGGCCAATCACTTTCAGCGGGCCATGGCGGGCGTGGTGGCGGAACCCGATCCCCAGGCTCGGCGGGGCACCATTGGCGTGGTAGTGCGAGATAGGGACGGTCGTTTGGCCGTGGGCACCTCCACCGGAGGCAAGGGGCTAGAGCGGATTGGGCGAGTCAGCGATGCGGCCACTCCCGCTGGCACCTACGCCACCCCCCAAGCCGCCGTAAGCTGTACAGGCATTGGGGAAGACATTATCGACGAATGTTTCGCCGCCCGTGTGGTGATTCGCATTAGCGATGGCATGGCCCCAGAAACGGCCCTGGCCAAATCCTTTGCCGAAGCCACCGCCAACCAGCGCGACTTTGGGGCCATCGGCCTCACCCAAGGGGGCGATATTCTCTGGGGCAAAACCAGCGATGTTCTGCTTGCCGCCTACCACACCGGGGAGACCCTAGGCGACACCCTCGACCAACCCCACGGCACCCAAATGGGCCGCATTGCCGCCTAGCGCCCACGGCTAAGGAAGGAATCGGCGTCAAAGTCCCCCTTCCCAAGGGGGATTTAGGGGGATCTCCCAGGCCGTGGTGAATCGATCCGTGTGGGGTAGGGGCGGTAGGTTGGGATGGGCGCGGAGACCCCGCCTCTACTCGCTGTCGCCCTGAACGCCCTGGACAATGCGGGATAGTTCGCTCTTTTCGTCCACAGCGATGCGGGTGGGGGAACCGCTGATGATCCGTTCTAGGTTGCGGAAGGAGTCCTTGATGTCGGGGCCGTGGCTGCTGATGGTGTATTCCCGGATACCCTTGTCGTGCCAGGAACCGCGCATTTTGAAGACGTTGATGGCGCGGGACATTTCGCCGCGCACCTCCACGTATTGCAGCATCAAAATCGTGTCGGTGATGGTGGAGATGTGGGATTCGGTGATGGAGTGCAGCCCCATGAATTGCTCGGTGGTATTGGTGAAGAATCCAGTGATTTCTTCCTGTTTGGCAAAGCCCGTCACCCCGATCACAAACTGCCGGAAGGAGTTGTTGCTCACGCCGCGATCCAGGGCCGAAAGGGAATCAATGGCCATGCGGGCGGGCTTGAACTCGGAAATCTCGGTTTTGATGATTTGCAGATGGTCTTCGAGGCCAGCGGATTCCGGGTAGGCACAGATGATTTTCAGCAAGCCCTGCTGCTCCATGGCTTCAAAGTCGATGCCCCAGGAGTAGGCGTTGCGGGAAAGCTGGGCGCGGGATTCTTCGTAGGCAAACAGGATCGCCCGCTCTCCGGCCTTGCAGCCATCGACGAGGAACTTGCTGACCAGCAGGGTTTTGCCCGTACCCGTGGCCCCGGTGGCCAGGATGATGGAATCCTTGAAGAAGCCGCCGCCGCACATTTCGTCCAGGGTGGGCACACCGGAGGACACCCTCGCATTGGAGGATCGCTGGGTCAAACGCATCGCTCCTAGGGGGAAAATGTTGATACCGTCGTTGGTGATGGTGAAGGGATATTCGCCCTTCATGTGGGTGGTGCCGCGCAGCTTGAGGATTTCCATGGTGCGGCGGCGGCGTTCCCCTTCTAGGGCGTTGCGCACGATCACCACGTTATCCGACACAAATTCTTCTACGCCAAAACGGGCGACGGGGCCGTATTCGTCTAGACGCTCGGTGGTCATCACCGTGGTTACGCCCATCAGTTTGAGGCGGGCCACCAACCGGAAAATTTCCCGCCGCACCACGGAGGCGGCATCGTACTGCTGGAACACCGCTGTTACCGAGTCGATGGAGACGCGCTTGGCCTTGTATTTGCGGATAGCGTACTGAATCCGCTCGATCAGGGCCGAGAGGTCAAAATTCCCCACCACATCCTGGCCTTCCGGGTCGGGGGAGGCATCGAGAATAAACAGCTTGCCGTCGTTCACCAGCTTTTGCAGATCCCAGCCGAAGCTGTAGGCGTTTTGAACGATGTCCTCCGGTGATTCCTCGAAGGTGACGAATACCCCCGGCTCGTCAAAATAGGTAATGCCGTTGTAGATGAACTGCACCGCAAACAGCGTTTTCCCCGTCCCGGAGGTGCCGCTGACCAAGGTAGACCGCCCCATCGGCAGACCACCATGGCTGATGTCGTCAAAACCTTCGATCATGGTGCGGGTTTTGCGCACCCCCAAGGGCAGGGTGGAGGAGGGCAAATCGGGTTGAGCGTTGTCAGTCATGGGGATGGTGTGCGGCGGGCATGGTGCAGTAACAAGGAACAGAGACAGACGTGGTTACCGAGCATTTAGCATACCGTGATCTGACTAGCTATACATATCATCCTCTCGGAGTTCGTCATAGAGCAGATCCAGCCCAATTAAAACCCGCTCCCGATCCGACAGGTCGCCAATGATTTTGCGTACCGGGGGCGGCAGAATTTTGGAGAGGGTGGGGGTGGCGAGGATCTTGTCTTCCTCGGCGAGCTGAGGGTTTTTCAGCACGTCAATCACCTTGAGCGCGTAGACCCCCTGGAACTCCTCTTCTAGGATGTTGTTAAGGGTTTTGAGCGCCCGAATGGAGTTGGGGGTGTTCCCCGCCACGTAGAGCTTGAGGATGTAGGTTTTTTTGACGGCACTCATGGGCATATGCTCTGCAAAGATGGAAGCTAGAACGACCTAGATTCAAAACGGAAACGATTATATCGACTGAACTGGCCTTCTTCTCACAAAAACACCTTAAGTCAGGTTGCTAGTGCTGGCGTCGGTGATGGCTAAGGCTCCCTAGGAATGGAACGACGGTACATTTCACAGAGATGGGCGATCACATCGATCAGGGTGAGGCGGTAGTCCAGCAAAATTTCCTCGCTGCGTCCCTCCAGCTTAAGCTGCTTAGAGAACTCGTCCATCAAATCCATGTGCATTTCCACAATCAGCGATACCGAGATGTCGGCCATGAAGGCTTGATCCACGAAGGCATCGATGTTTTGGTTCAGCTTGGCATCGTTGGAGAAGTACCCCAGCACAATCTTGCGATAGTCGATTTTGAGCTGGTTGAGAAGGGTCTCACGGTCAACCTGACTCATATTGCGTAGGAAGTATTCGGGATTGCGTTTGTAGTAAACGCCAAGGTAGCCCAGGCGGGCTTTGAGCTTGTCGGTGAGGCGATCCTGTTGGGCGCTCAGCAGTTCGGGCGTTGGCACAGCCGCTTCGGTTTCGGCGGTGGTTTCGGTGGCTTCAGCGGTTTCGGCGGTGGATTCTGGGGCCACGGGCAGGGCACAGGCGTCGGCGGGCAGGGCCAAAAACTGCTGAATGGCTTGGCGAATGGAATTTTCTAGTTGATCAAGATAGTTACTGGGCAGGGTGACTACTGCCCCGTGGTAAATGTCTTTCCAGGGCAGATGGGCCGCGCCATGGCCGGGGGTTGCCCCGGCGGGGGTCACCGCCACCACGGGTAGCAACACTCCAGCCTCCGCCAAGGAAGGGAGCCAATGTTCTAGCAGAGCATCTTCGGTGACGAGGCAATCAATTTGGTCGCCCCGATCCCGCAACTGCACTAGACTTTCCTCGACCGTGGTGCCCAGACACACGACAAACCGATCTGGGGGTAGGAGTTGCCCAGCCTCGGCCAGCGACTCCCTAGACCGAGCAAGAACGTATATCTGTAAAGGTGCAACCAAAGTAGCTAATCTGCTAAAAGAACGCTAAGGCCCGAATCTTCGACCATCGCCGATTGGCTGTCAGAACATTATCCAAGAGCCCGGTTAGGTATCAAATGTTTATATTTGTTAATTGTAAGGGCTGGTCGCCAGAATGCTGCCCCTCAGCCCGAACTTGCTGCCTTGATGCGGTGGGGGAAAGGGGGGCGGTGGCTTCTAGATCCCTCAAGGCTGGGGAAGGCTAAGGATGTCATCGTCGCCCCCGTCCTGGCCCCGATCCATCTCATCCACGACAGGTCTATTGCCGTGGATAATTCCCATTCCCAGCTATGGGCCTACGACTACCCTCCAAACCGTGGTGGCGGATTTGGGCCAGCATCCCCCCTCGCCCTGGCCCAGCTACATCATTGTGGTAGACGACCAGCACCATCCCCAGGGCTGTCTGTCCCTTGGCCTGCTGTGGGCACGTCAGCAGGGGCAGATGGGCGATACCCCCGCCGTTTCTATCCAGGATTGTCTGCCCTGGCTGGAACCCGTGGTAATTTTGGTGACCCAAACCGCCCCCACCGAACTGAGCAGCCTAGTGCCCCGGCCTGCGCCCCCCTGCTGGGTGGTGGTGGATGGCCAAGGTCAGTATTTAGGGGTGGTCAATGTGGCGGAGTTGGTCGCCCAAGGGCAACTGAGTCCCGATCTGGATGCGGTGGATTTAAACCCGGCCCCACCTCGCTTGGCCACTGCTTCGGTGCAGGAACAGCAGTGGGTGATGGCCATTAGCCATGCTCTCAAAACGCCGCTGACCTCCCTGCTGGGGCTGTCTACCTTGCTCTTAGACCATCGGGTTGGCCCCCTGAATGATCGTCAGTCTCGCTATGCGGGCTTGATGCGGCGGGCCATTCGCAAACTCATTCGCTTAGTGAACCAACTGGTGGACTGGATGCGTCTAGAGGCAGGGCAGATGGAGCTAGATGCGGCTCCCCTCGATCTCAAGGCGTTGACGGAAACGTTGTTGCCCACCTTTCTCACCAGTTGGCTCCCGGATGCCACCGCCCCACCGCCCTGGATGGCCACCTTTCGCTGCCACTTGCCCCCGCAACTCCCGGCGCTGAGGGCGGATCGCCTACGCCTTCAGCAGAGTCTCTACGGCGTTTTGGGCTACCTGTTGCACCGGGGAGTCACGCCCCAAACCCTCACCCTAGACCCCTGGGGAGCCTGGGTGGGCCTCACCCTGCGAGCGCCCCTAACGGAGGCCGCCCCGCCCACCTCTCGGCCTTGGACGGTGTCCCTGGGGGCCGAGGTGGATGGGATGGAGACCCTGGGGCTGGCCCTGGCCCGTCGGCTATGCCAGCAACAGGGCGGTGACTTGGTCGGCTTTTGCTCGCCGTGGGATGGCTATCAAATCACCCTGCTCCTGCCCTTGTCGCAGACCCCAGACGAGCCAGAAAAACTTCTGCTCCTAGTGAGTGCTGCCGGGGAAGCCTTAGTGCAGACCCAGGCCCAGCTTGCCAATAGAGAGGCCAGGTTGCTGCTGGCCACCCACTGGGATGAGGCGGTGGATTTGGTGCAGCGGTTGGCTCCAGCTTTGGTGTTGCTGGATGCCGCCTCCCTGGATAACATCCCCGCCGATCCGCGAGTGGCCCTCGCTCAACTAGCCCCCCCAACCTTGCAGGTGATCGACAGCCTGGAGTCCCTAGACGCAGCCCTTGCGGTGGAACAGGATCCGGATCGAACCCTGAATCGAGACCTGGATCGTGGTCAAGGGGGGGCACCGGATCAGGCTCCGGCGATGGCCACCACCACTGTGGGCACCACCACCCCGCCAGCCCCGCTGACGCTGCTCGTTTTGGCCTACCGAGGCCAGTTCGCCCCAGCCAAAACCCGCGCCCCCCTGGCTACCCCCTGGCAAACGGCCCTGCAACGCCAACGCTGCCAGTTGGTGCAGGCGGATGATTTACCCCAGGCACGGACGCTGTGTCGGGTGTGGCAGCCCCAGGCCATTGTGTTGGTGGAGGGCCAGGGCTTTGCCCCAGAGGATTGGGACTGGGTGGATCGGTGTCCTGAACTGATGCAGCGGCCTTGGATTGCCCTAACCCCCCTCGCCACAGCCTATCCACCCCGTTTGACCCTGATGGATGGGGCCAAGCTGCTGGCCTGCCCCCCTACGGAGGGTGTGGTAAGCCTGATACAAATGGTGCTAGCGACCCAGGGGTAAGATAAAACCAGTGGCCGATGGTAGGTTCACACTAACTACCCTAGCCCCGACGGCTTGCCTGCTTTCTTCTCCCAGTCCCCTGAGATATCCCCCTCGCCCCTGGGAATAGTAAAATCAGATGTTCGATTTTGAAATCTCGCACCAAGATTCTGTGGGTAGTCACGGCAAGTTCAGCCCCCAAGGAACTGGGTATCAACGGTGGGTGAACAGTCTACCGGGCATTGTCTTTCAATCGGCTAGCGATTCCCACTGGACAATGCAGTACCTCAGTGCGGGATGTGAAGCGATTACAGGCTATTCGGCCCAGGAATTGCTGAGTGGCGAGAACGGCATCAGCTATACCCAAATTACCCACCCCGAGGATCTACCCGCTGTGCTGGAAACCATTCGGCAGCGGGTTAACGCCGGACAGCCCTACGAGGTGGAATATCGGTTGTTGACCCGCCAAGGGGAGGAAAAGTGGGTTTGGGAAAAGGGCAGCGCCATGCTCGATGGCGAGGGCCAAGTGGTGGGCCTGGAGGGGTTTATCACCGATATCACCCCCCTGAAGCAGTCGGAGGCGGCACTGCGCACCATCGAGCAAACCCTAAGATCGCGGGAAGCCTTTTTGCAACTGGTGCTCGACAGCATCCCCCAGCCCGTGTTTTGGAAGGATCGCCACAGTCGCTTCCTGGGCTGCAACCGGGCCTTTGCAGCGGTAATGGGGATCTCTGCCCCCCAGGCCATTGTGGGCAAAACCGACGCTGATCTATCGGCCCTCAGCCCCGAAGATGTCGCCTACTACCAGGCTTGCGACCAACTGGTGATGGATCGCAACCAGCCCGATCTCCGTTCCCTAGAACCCCAACGCTACGCCAACGGTCAGCGGCGCTGGATTGACTGTAGTCGCCTGCCCATGCACAACGACGCGGGTGAGGTCATTGGTCTGCTAGCCATTTTTGCCGACATCACCGATCAAGTCCTGGCCCACCAGGCCCTCAAAACCCGTGAGGCTTACCTATCTACGATCTCCGCGCTGCAACGCCAACTGCTGTCTTGGCGGTGGGACTGGGCCGATCCCAACCTGATGGAGGTCTTTGCCACCCTAGGAAAAATCTCCGGGGCCAGTCGGGTCTATTGCTACGAGCTATTCCAGGGCGAGGCGGATGCGCTATGGCTGCGTCAGCGGTTTGAATGGTCGGCCCCCGGCATTCCTGGCACCATCAACATCCCGGCCTACCAGGTGATGCCCGTGCTGCCCCTGTTTGAAACCTGGTATCACCAACTCGCCCAGGGGCAGGCCATCAACCTCACCCAGGATCAATTCTCGGAAATGCAGTACCAGGCGCTTGCCCTGCCCCCTAGCCAGGTCAAGTCGCTACTGCTGCTGCCCTTGATGATTCAGGGCCAGTTGCAGGGGGTGATGGGCTTTAGCCAATGTGTGACCGCCCAGGTGTGGGGGCAAGCCGAGGTGGATTTGCTCCAGGTGGTCACCGCCGACATTGCCCTGGCCCTAGAGCGGCAACAGGCCGAAGCGGCGCTGCGGGAGGCAGAGGCCAAGTATCGCAGCATGTTTGAAAATGCCGTGGAGGGCATCTTTCAGAGCAACCCGGAGGGGCAATACCTGACGGCCAACCCCATGCTGGCCCAGCTCTATGGCTACGACTCGGTGGAAGAGTTGATGGCCCGCCTCACCAACATTGATCACCAGCTTTATGTCGATCCCCAGCGTCGCCAGGAATTTATCCAGGCGATGGACGCCACCGGGGCGGTGATTGGCTTTGAGTCGGAGGTGTACCGCAAGGATGGCCAGGTGATTTGGATTTCTGAATCCGCCAGGGCCATCTACGACGCCCAGGGTCAGATTATCGGCTACGAAGGCACCGTAGAAGACGTTACCGAGCGCAAACGGGGCGAGACCGAACTATTGCGGCGGGATCAGCTCTTGCAGGGGGTGGCCCAGGCCAGCCATCGCCTCCTGGCGGCCACCCAACTGGATGCCGTCATCCCTGAAGTATTAGCCATTTTGGGGGAAGCCGCCAACACCGACCGAGCCTACATCTACGATCACCATCCTCAGTCGCAAACCGGGGCCATGGCCATGAGTATGCGCTACGAATGGACGCGACCGGGCATTGCCCCCACCATTACCCAAGCCCACTGGCAGGATCAGGCCTACGAAACCCTGGGGGTGCAGCGTTGGTACGAGGCGTTTTTGGCCAATCAACCCGTTGGTGGTTTAGTGCGCCACTTCCCCTCCCACGAGCAAGAACTGCTGAGCCGCGACGACATTCTTTCCATTTTGATGGTGCCCATTTTCATCGACCAAGACCTGTGGGGCTACATTGGCTTCGACGCCTGCCGCAGCGAGTGGGAATGGAGCACCAGCGATGAGTCTATCCTGGTTGCCGTGGCGGCTAGCCTCGGTGGCCTGCTAAAGCGCCAACAAACCGAGCAGGAAATGTACTATCAGGCCTACCACGATACCCTCACGGGCCTGCCCAACCGCACCTTTTTTAACCAACACCTGCCCGAAGCCCTGGATCACGCCCGCAACAGCGACCAAATGCTGGCGGTGGTGTTTCTTGATCTAGATCGATTCAAAACCATCAACGACACCCTCAGCCACGCCGTGGGCGATCTCCTGTTGCAGCAGGTGACCCAGCGCATCGCCAAAAGCCTGCGGGCGGGGGATATTGTCTCCCGCTGGGGCGGGGATGAGTTTACCCTGATTTTGCCCAATATCACCAGCCCCGAAGACTGCGCTAAGGTGGCCCAGCGCATTGCCCAGCAGTTGACCGAGCCTTTTCTGCTCAACGGCCACGAGCTTTACATCACCACCAGTATTGGTATCGCCCTCTACCCCCACGACGGCCAGGAGATGAGCGTGCTGCTGCAAAACGCCGATGCCGCCATGTATCGCGCCAAGGAACGGGGCCGCAACACCTACCAGTTCTATACCCAATCCCTCAGTACCGAGGTGAGCCAGCGGCTTCAGCTAGAGAGCTACCTGCACCATGCCCTCGCCCGCCAGGAATTGCTGCTGCACTACCAGCCCCAGGTGGATCTGGCCACGGGTCAAGTCATTCAAATGGAAGCCCTGCTGCGCTGGCATCACCCCAAACTGGGCCTGGTCAGCCCCCCCTCCTTTATTCCCCTAGCCGAGGAAACTGGACTGATTCTTCCCATTGGCGAATGGGTGTTGCGCACCGCCTGCGCCCAGGCCGTCACCTGGCAGCGGCAGATGGGATGTCCCATCCGCATGGCCGTTAACCTTTCGGCCCGCCAGCTCCAAGATCCGACTCTGGTCAGCCTGGTGGCGGCCATCTTGAAGGAAACGGGGATCTCCCCCCAGGATCTAGAACTCGAAATTACCGAAACCGTGGCCATGACCGATGTTCAGTCCTCCATTCGGCGGCTCCTGTCCCTGCAACATCTGGGGGTGCGCATTTCCATGGATGACTTTGGCACCGGGTATTCCTGCCTTAGCTACCTGAAGCACATCCCCCTCAATGGCCTCAAAATAGACCGCGCCTTTGTGAAGGATTTGCCCAATACCGCCGCTGACCAAGCCATGGTGCAGGCCATTACGGCCATGGCTCAGGGGTTGGGCATCAGCGTGGTGGCCGAGGGGGTAGAAACCCTAGAGCAAATGACCTACCTGCGCCAATACCACTGCTTTGCCATGCAGGGATATCTATTGGGCAAGCCCCTCCCTGCCCACCTGGCCCGCCATTACTTAACCCATCGTTACGATTACCTCCACCCCGACTCGCCCCGATCCTGCGCCCCATCGGCATCCTAGCCCGATGTCTAGCCCTAGGCTGAGGGTTTCCCCAGATCGCCCTACCCTCCTCTCAGTGAAGAATTATTGAGGTAGCACAAGTTACACGGCTTTCCTTGGGAACATTGAAGAATGTAGAGGCCAGGGTTGCGAACGCGCCCTATAACATCCCATGAACAATGCACTCCTTGAGGCTATTCAAAAATCCGATGGTCGCTACCTGAACGACCAAGAACTGCGCCCCTTTAGCGAGATTGCCGAAGCGTTTCAAGCCCGCATTGCCGCCTACCTATACATCCGAGACCACAGCAAGGAACTGGTGATTAATGCCCTGCGGCGGCTGATTCAGACCCCCCATCGGCAGGTGGTGCAAGAGCATGGAGCCCAGTGTCAGCGGGATATGATGTACACCCTGGAATACATCGCCAAGGGGCTGCTGCTACGCGACGAAGATGGCTTCATGGAAGAATACCTGGTGTGGATGCAGAACATTCTCCGTGCCTTCCACCGCCAAGATGCCTGCGTGGTGGCCTATAAGCTGTTGAAGGAAGAAGTGCGCACCGCCATGCCCGCCGACCAAGGCAATATGGTCGTCCTCTACCTAGAAAAACTGATCGAAGCCCTGGATACGGGTATCTAGCCCTGTATCAAATACAACCCGTTGTCACCCTTCCAGGCCCACCGCAAGCGGCCCACCCCTAGGACAAACAACGGCGTCACAGCATGGGATCGCAGGATTACATCGAAAAGCCTCCCCTTGGGAGGCTTTTTGCATCGTGGCGCTTGGTGCTGTCCATGGGTGCCCCCCGTGCAAACTTATGTAGGGAAATCCCCCAAAATCCTAACCACCGCCTACAGTAAAGCCATGCCCCTAGGATTGTGGTGACTGCGTGTCCATCGCCCCAACCCAGATCCTAAGGATTGTTGGCCCATGGACGACACCTGCGAAGCCTCTCAGCCTCACGCTTAGGATTTGTCCCGGCATTTAGGGCCAGCCCCCGCCCGTTCCCCCTCCACAACAGGTCAGGTCACCATGGGAAAATCTCGCATGAGTTCTCGCCAACAATCCTACGAAGCGGATTTGATTAATCGCCTTTCGGATAATCACCAGATCAACCAAGCCCAAAAGCGCATGACGGTTTGGGGCACCAGGGATCGGAACGTCATCGACCAACATCTCAGTTCTCGCACAAAGAATCGACTGCGAAATAGTTACTAGAAACCTGCTTTTGGCTTCTTCTCAGATCCCTCACCCCCAGCCCCTCTCCCTGTGGGAGAGGGGATCTAGCAAGGGGCAAAGTCCCTCTTCCCCATGGGGGAGGGATTTAGGCTGAGGGCTCAAGGGCGTGGGGCCGCTAGGCTTATCCCGAACTCAGGTTTTGCCATCGCCAATAGACCGTTTCATACGAAATCCGGCTCGTTTATCCCCAGTATCATCAGTGGGCGAGGAGACCTCGCCCCTAGGGTTTGACGGGTTGGGAATCGAGTTTTTCTAATTCGGATTGGGTATCAAACCTCATCATCAGCCCCAAAAAGGTCTATTTTCGCGTGTTAAGAAAAACTTAAGATCTGATCATCTGCAACGAGAATAACCGCCAACGATAAAATAATCTTCCACAATGGAAAACGACATCCTCACTAGGAGCGATGCCGATGCCCTCCTCCGTTAACGTTGCCCCCGCCCGATCCACCCGCGATGGCGCTGTCAATCATGGCCAAATGCATTGCCCCATTCACTATGTGCTGTCCTACATTGGCAATAAGTGGGCCATTCTCATTTTGCGAGAACTCTTCCAGGGCAATCGGCGCACCAATGAATTTTTAGCGGCCCTTCCCGGCATTAGCACTAAAACGCTCACGGCCCGCCTGCGCGAGCTAGAGCACCATGGATTGGTGACCCGCACCGTTTTTCCAGAGGTGCCACCTCGGGTGGAATATGCCCTCACCGCCAAGGGTCGGGAAATTCAGCCGATTATGACCGCCCTGAGCCAGGTTGGCCAACAGTGGATGGTACAGCGCCCTACCGACATTACCCCATCGCCCTATGGAACGAGGCCGTAGGGCGGTGGCGGCGTCAGTAGTGGCGGGGGCAATTGATCCTTTTGCCCGCTCGGTTTAAGCCCGATCTACAGGTTAAGCACAATCTACAGGTCGGGCCTAGGGGCTGCGGCGTTGGGCTTAGTCTTCGCTCCAGGTTTCGCAGGTGAGCAGATCGCCAATGCAGTCGCGCAGGAGGTAGTCGTACTGTTCAAGTTCCGATTCGATCAGAGGCCATTCGCGAGCTGCAATGTAGCCGCAGAGGGTGAAGATGGGCTGATGACGACTGACGAGGCCACTTTCAATCAGTTGGCGGGCTTCGTCGCGGATCATCTCGATGGTGTAGTGTTTCGCTGCGATTGTCGGTAATGCCGTCCTCAGGGATGTGGTGATCATGGGTACAGCCTCAAATGTTAGGTCAAGAATCGCCATGGGGAAGGGGCAAAGTATTCTGGGGAAATGTCCTGAGAATATATGCCTAAACCCATATTCATGGTCGCCTTAATTCAGCCGGGAAATCAGGCTTTGCATCGTATCCTCACCTTTGTTTACAGGGATGGATACAAAAATTTGTATTCTGCAATACCGAGTCCGAATGAGACACCCCCGGTTCTTCGCCCCACAAACCGTAGGGACGCGGTCTCCTCGCCCGCTGGTAGCGAGGGCAAACCAGCCGGATTTGGCCTAAGCCTTGGGGGGACTAAGCCCTGAGGGGGCTGAGAATGTGGCTGAGGCGGCGCAGTTGCTCGGTAGCCCCCATACTGATCACCAAATCCCCCGGACAGAGCAGAGTATCGGCGCTGGGGCCAATGATCAGGTGGTTATCGGCGCGGCGAATGGCCAGGATCAGCGCCCCGGATTTTTTGCCCAGTTGGGCCTCGCCCAGGGAGCAACCGATGATTGGGCAGGTGGTGGGGGTGAGCAAAAATTCCTCCACGTAGACCGTGCGGTCGGATCCGGTGAGGATGCCATCGATGAAATCCACTACCTGGGGCCGCAGGGCCGCCGCCGCCATCCGCTTGCCGCCGCTAATGTAGGGCGACACCACCACATCCGCCCCGCCCCGCTCCATCTTTTGGATGGCCTCTTCGCTGCTGGCGCGGGCAATGGTGCGAATGGTGGGGGCCAGGGTCTTGGCCGACAGCACCGTATACAAGTTTTCGGCATCGGAGGGCAGGGCCGTCACTAAACAACGCGCCCGCTCAATGCCCACTTGCAGGAGCACTTGGTCTTCGGTAGCATCGCCCTGAAAGGTGAGGTAGTCAAAGCTTTGGGCCAACTGAAGCGATCCATCATCGGAATCAACCACAATAAACGGCACCTTTTCCGCCGCAAACTCCGCCGCAATTTGTCGCCCGGTGCGGCCAAAGCCGCAAATAATGTAGTGGCCAGTGAGGGATTCCATATACTTCCGTCGTTTGTGTAGCCGCAGCCCCGCCTGTAAATATCCCTGCACAATGGATTCTGTGAAGCTATTCAGGATGTAGGCAATCACGCCCGCCCCGGTCAGCAGAAACACCATGGTAAACAGCCGCCCCCTGGCCGTTAGTGGATTGGTTTCGCCAAAGCCCACGGTGGTAAGGGTAATCACCGACATATAGACGGCATCAATCCACGTCCAGCCCTCCACATATCTGTACCAAAGCGCCCCGGTAAACAGAATTAAAACCAGGGCCGCCAGCCCCCGCGTTAGGTGACGGCGAGATCGCCGATAGTTGTCTTCCATCGCCCGCTCAGCATAGCGAAGATGTTTGGTGCGATTGGCCATGGACTCCTGCGCAGGGAAGCGGATGAAAGGCTACGCCGCCTAAATTGTAAGGGTGAATCTGTACGGGGGAATCCTAGCGATGCAAGTTCGCCCACCCTCCAGGAAGCAAGCTACATCCCCCACCCTGGGCTACTGCTTATACATAAGTCTCTATTTTGCTGGGTTCCTAGCGTTGATCCCCCCTAGGAACCCAGCGGAGCAGAGACCTGTGTGTGATCGGTAGTTCCCACGGGGAAAGGGGCTTTAATCAATGCGGCTAGTTGGCGACGCATGACAATTCCAGGCTGATCCGAGGGCATATGTTGCTCTACGGTCACATCCACGGGGGTGTCGTAGTCGGTGGATTCCAGCACTCGCTTGTCTTCATCTACCACCTGGCGGTCAAAGGCGATGATAGATTCAGCACTGGCGTCGGCCTCGGTGTCGTTGCGAACGCAGAACTGCACAATTTGGGAGGTGCCATCGCTGATCGGGGTGGCGGCGGTAAAAATTAGGTGTAGCAACCCGTTGGGATAGGTAATCTTCAACGTGCGGCTAAAGGGCACATACCAGGTCGATTCCACCTCCCGCACCGTGAGGCTATCGGGAATGTTGAGGATTTGCTGCTGGATGGGCGGGTTCACCACGGGCACGGTGGCGTAAACCTTGAGACCGAGTTCCTGGGGCACAATCTCCGATTTGGCAGGCTTGGGTTGCTCTGTCACCCCAAAGGATTCGGCATGGACGATGCTGAAATGGGCATTGTCGAAGGAATTTTCCATTACCCGCAGGCCGCTACAGTGCCAGGGTTCGTAGAACTGGGGAATCAGGCGATTAGCGGGATCCTCCGCTTCAGGAATTTCCGGCAGGGGCCGCAGCGGATCGTTGGACAAACACACCCACACATAGCCGTAGCGCTCCTGGCACAGGTAGGACGGCACCCGATAGGTTTTGGGAATGGCGGCACCGGGGTCAAGCTGGGGGACGTTGGTGCAGATGCCCTCGCGGTCATATGCCCAGCCGTGGTACGGACAGCGCACACCACCGTTTTGCACCATCCCCATCGAGAGCTTGGCGGAACGGTGGCAGCAGCGATCCCGCAGGGCGGCGGGTTGGCCGTCTGCCGTCAGCCACAGCACCAAGGGCTGACCTAGCAAGGTAAACGCCTGGGGGCCAGTGGCCAACTCCGCCATCGGCAAAACGGGATACCAAAAGCGCTGAAAAACCGGGTGTTGAGTGACAAGCATAGTGGTCTTCAAAGAACGACAGCATCAACAGGCTGCGACAATGCCTTAGCACAGTGTCCGTATCTTCAGGTCATGGTGCAAGCTTCTTGCAGCGAGACCTTAGGTATTGTAAGTAATACTTCGGACAATATTTTGGACAGCTACCCTTGGGTACCTCGATTAATTACCTTGTTGCGAACTTGAAGAGCCTGCAACTCCTGAAATCTCGTAGCTACTCCCACGGAGATTTGGATTTTTCGAGGTGCCCTCTTGCCATCTCACAAAACTTTATCTAAGCTTGGGAGACATCCGCATTATTACGGAGTGAATAAAAAGACTCTCGGCGGGTTGAGAACGTTTGGGGACTGTCAAAAATTGTAAGCTACATCACAGAATTGGTTTCTGCGGTGCAGTTTTTCATTGGTCTGTCAGGTCACAGATGGCCTTTCTAGCGTGAAATTCAACTTTGGAGAACATTCATAATGAAGCTCGTATTCAAATCTAAGCTGGTAGCCATATGTTTGGCGACTGGCTTGGCGGCTACTTTTACAGCGCTTGATCAAAAATCCACCCGTGCAGCCGAATTTTCGGCCATGCCTGCGGTGGGAAGCGGCCTAAAAAATAGCAGCGACGCTTTTTTTAATGAAGCCCGTCAAAATCTTCCCGATGATTTTTACACCCTATATCGCATTGTTGAGCGGCTGGCCCGTGCCAACGGCTTAGATGAACGTCCTTGGCGAGTTCGGATTAGTAATGCCTACGAAGTAAACGCCTATGCCTCTGAGCTAAACGCCCTAACTTTTATGGCCGGACTGCTCGATCAACTCCATGGCGATAATGCTGCCTTGGCCTGTGTTGTTGGCCATGAAATGGCGCACCATACCCGAGGCCATATCCCCATCATGGTAGAAGTGGAGTCTGTAGTTCAGCAGCTTTTGGCCGAGGCTGAAGCAGAGGCCGTTGCTGAAATTCAGGAGGCCCGTCAGCGACAATCAAGCAACCGAGCGGCGGTAGGCCTGCTGGGGCAGGTGCTGGGAACCGTCATTGGTGGCTCTGCTGGAGGAGCGGTTAGCAGCACAACTACCAGCGTTTTGGGCAGCTTAAGTGATGCTGAGCGTCAGCAAGCTGAGGCGCGGGCTGCTCAAATTTATGAGCAAAAAGTTGCTGATCTAACCAGTGAATATTCCGCCATTCTCCAGGGCCATGAATATGAGTCGGACGAGTATGGCTTTAAGTACATGGTACGGGCTGGTTTTGATCCCCAGGGTTGCTTGAGGGTGATGAATACGCTCTCTCAAAATGAGCACAGTCGCCTTCCTAGCTTTTCTCATCCGAGGACGTCAGATCGCATCCAAAAACTCAATGCCCTCAACACCCAAGCTACGGTGAATACACTGGTATCTGAGGGTCGGGCTAATCTTAGTCGCACTCCGCAACCCCTGGGCTATGCCCTATCGAGGGACGGTGTTTCCCTGCGGGTGGAGTCTCGTTTTGGCAGCAGCGGTTCTGGCTTTCCTGAGTAGGGTTTTACTCTGCTACCCCAAAGGATGTGGTTAAGCTGATATGCATTTAAATTGCATTGATTGTGTTTCCTTTATTTTTGATCTTGCGATCCCAGTTGATGACAAGCTGCCCTTCGTTCAATAGGTTATGAACAAGCGCTTCTAAATCCTCAATCGACTCAAATAGACGATTGGCAATGAATTCCTTTGCAGAGTGCCAAACTAACTCGATTAAATTATAGTCCGGACTGTAGGGTGGCAGAAATTCTAAAACAATGTTGGGCATCTCCTTCGCTATCTTCTCTAGAATCTCTGCCTTTTTATGAATACTTGCATTGTCTAAAATGATAAGAATCTTAGGGCCATCCTGCTCAAAGTCTTCAA
>NZ_JACJRS010000064.1 GCF_014697375.1 Phormidium sp. FACHB-1136 | reverse complement strand
ACGCCAAGGCCTTGAGGTGTCGCAGATCCCGACGATGGCTATATTGACGCAGCAAGGACAGCACTTGATCATAGAGACAGGTGGTGGCTGGCATGGCAAAGACCCTGGGATATGCAATTCCAGCGTCTCATGTCACCTCACCTTTTCCCCCTCGCAGCACGAGGTTTCAAGCCTTTCACCCACTTCTGTCAGGCAGTCAGGGCGACGACAATCGACGTTTACGACCTAAGCGACCCCAGCAGCCCCGTCTTTTTAGGGGCCATTGATGCTTCCGCCTTCGGGGGTGGTGCCAATAGTGTGGCCGTTAGCAATGGCTTAGTGGCCGTCGCCATCGAAGCGGATCCTTCGACGGATCCTGGCAGTGTTGTTTTCTTTAACGCCAACGAAACCAACTTCGCCAATCCTACCGTGGTCGCCAATGTGACCGTAGGTGCTCTGCCAGATATGCTCACCTTCACCCCCGACGGTTCCAAAGTGTTGGTGGCCAACGAAGGGGAACCGGGAGAGGGCGTAGACCCCGAAGGATCCGTCAGCATCATCGATGTAGCGACCTTCACGGCGACCACCGCCGACTTCACAGCGTTCAATGCCCAGCAGGATGCTCTGGTGGCCGATGGGCTGCGGATTTTCCCTGGCAAGACCCTATCGGAAGATGTCGAGCCGGAATACATCGCGATTTCTCCCGATGGCACCACGGCGTTCGTCACCTTGCAAGAGGCCAACGCGGTTGCAGTGGTGGACATTGAATCCGCCACCGTGACTGAAATTCAACCGTTGACGTTGATTGACCACAGCCAGCCAGGTAATGGGATTGACGCCAGTGATCGCGATGACGCCATCAACATCCAGAACTGGCCCGTGTTTGGTCTGTCTATGCCGGATGCAATCGCGGTCTATGAAGCCAACGGGCAGCTCTACTACGTTATCGCTAACGAAGGAGATGATCGCGGCGATGCCGATGACCAAGCAGGTAGTCCTTTAGGGGATGCGATCCGTCTGAAGGATTTGGGCGATGTCGAAACCTTCGGGCGTGACGGCCTTGCCCTGGACTCCAGCATCACCGATGCGAACCCCAACATTGCCGATGATGATCAGCTCGGTCGCCTGACGATTTCTTCCATCGATGGCGACACCGATGGCGATGGTGACATTGATCAGATTTATGCCTACGGCAGCCGTTCCTTCAGCATTTATGACCGTGCAGGTAATCTGGTGTTCGACAGCGGCGACGCCTTCGAGCAAATCACGGCGCAAGCCTTCCCAGCGGATTTCAACGCCACCAACGACGAAAACGGAACCTTCGACAACCGCAGCGATAACAAAGGGCCAGAACCCGAAGGGGTAGCGATTGGTGAAGTTAACGGCAAAACCTATGCCTTCATCGGGTTGGAGCGGATTGGCGGCATCATGGTGTATGACATCACTGATCCTGCTAATTCCAGCTTTGTACAGTACGTCAACCCCCGCGACTTCAGTGGCGACGCTGGGGCCGGGACGGCGGGTGACCTGGGGCCTGAAGGGTTGACCTTCATCTCAGCGGAAGATAGCCCCACGGGCGAAGCGCTGCTGGTGGTTTCCAACGAAATCAGCGGTACCACCTCAATTTTTGCCATTGAGTCAGTGCTGTCTTTTCCCCCCAGCGAAACGGAGGGCCAGGTTACCTTTGAAATCGCCGCTGGCGACACCATCCGCATTGATGGGTTCGGTGGCATTGGCCTCGGTGCGCGGCCCACGGCTGAGACCATCGCCGAAGTTGACACCCTCAAATTCAGCGGCGCAGAGTTCACGGCAGTCAACTTGCAGCTCCACCAGAATGGAAATGACCTAGAAATTTCCTTCCTGGGTGACGAGTCCGGTACGCTAGTGACCCTGACCAACTTTGCCCTCAACCAACTGGATAATCTGCGTCAGCAGACTGGCGGCAACGTCGATTTGGGCAACATCATCTTTGGCGATGAGTCTGGTTTTGAAGACAGCTTTGATGTCTTTAATGACAATCCAAACCAGCGCTTTTTGTGGAATAAGAACAGCGTCACCTTCCTGACCGACGATGACAATGAAGTTCATGGTCTAAACGGTTCGGACGATGTGATCAACGCCCTGGGCGGCGACGATATCGTGCGCGGCCTTAGCGGTAACGACATTCTGCGCGGTGGCGCTGGCGATGACCTCCTAGACGGAGGCCTCGGCGACGATATCCTAACCGGAGGAAGCGGTCGGGACAAGTTCGTTCTTAACGCCGGGGAAGGGGTGGATACCATCACCGACTTTGAGGTCGGCGTTGACCAGATTGTGTTGGGCAACCTAAGCGTCTCCGATGTGCGGTTGTTTACCAACGATGGCCTCACCGATACCTTAGTGCTGGGCAACGCCAACGAACTGCTGGGGGTGATTGCTGGTGTGCAGGGGCTTGACAGCAGCATTTTTGCCTAAGTCAACCCTGAACTAAGGCTTTAGGAAGGGACGATCCTGTTCTTTCCTAAAACGCCGGTACAGAAACCCGATGTCTACGCTTGGGAAGGCCACATCTTGTAGGCACACCGACGAAGCAATCGGGTTTCTCTCAACCCTGAACCGATACTCTAGCCTGGATTATTCACGAAGGGTAAAAGAGGCACAGAAAAAAGAGCCTGAACCGCTTTCGGATCAGGCTCTTCAACCAAATAAGTGCTTGTATCCTGCCATGACAGCGTGGGAAACGGAACGGCCCTTTGATTTTTATCAGCCCCGCCCGCTTTGCGTTCAATTTTCCGACCTGGAACTGAGTTCAGACGCGGGCATTCTGCTGGTGCGTCAAGCCAATGAGCGCCTTAAGGTGTCAACGGTTTTTCGTGGATACGTTCATTGCCAGCTATGCCACCCCTCCCGGTGGAGGTGGTGCTGGATATTGATGGTTGGGACACGCCGACCCATGGCCATCAGCCACTGAGTTGTTTCCAGGGCTATTACGGCCACCGCATGTACTATCCGGTGCTGATTAACGAGGCCACCAGCGGCTATCCGCTCGACCACCAAGAATCCCGTGCTGCGACTGCTCTACGTCTCTCTAGCCTTTATCTTGGTGAATCTCTGGGTGTACCTCCTGTGGCAGGCCGTCAGTGTGACCCGGCGCGGTGGCAGATGGGTCTTTCAAGAACGTTTCCCCCTCAAAACCATGCTCTCCTTCATCCGCCAGGGCGTTGAGCGACATTTCCCCCTTGTCCGGGCTGTATATCTACCTATGACAGCATAAGTTTGTGATCTACTGAGGTTGAATCAGGGGTAAGGCCAAGCATTCACCATCACCGTAGATCTACAGATCACGATGGGGGTAACTCGGTCGCTTAACCTAGGGCCGCACGGGCCTGGAGGGCCAGGTGGAGTAAATTCAGGGAGGGAGGGAGGGAGGCTGGGTTGGGGGGCAGCGGATCCGCAGCGGGGGCAGGTTGGGGGTGCAATTCGGTTGAGGTATCAGGCTGATCGAGCCACAGGAGGTATTCAATGTTGCCCGCTGGCCCTACTAAGGGCGACCAAGTCACGCCCCGATACTGCCAGCCTAGGGTGAGGGCACCCTCTAACACCATCGCCAGGGCGGCAGCGTGATCCTTAGGGTCGCGCACCACGCCTTTTTTGCCGATGCGATCACGCCCCACCTCAAACTGGGGTTTCACCAGCAGTACCACCTCACGGGGGGGCACCAGCAAGGCCCAAAAGGCGGGCAATACCTTGGTGAGGGAGATAAACGATACGTCCATCACCCCCAGGTCGGGCCGGGGATCGTCCTGATGATAGAGATCGTCGGGGCTGAGGTGGCGCAGGTTGGTGCGTTCTTTGAGGATGACCCGCTCATTCTGGCGCAGTTCCCAGGCCACCTGGCCATAGCCCACATCAATGCCGTAGACCCGACTGGCCCCAGCCTGCAAGAGGCAGTCCGTAAAGCCCCCGGTGGAAATGCCGCCATCCAGGGCGACCCGACCCGCCACAGCGATAGGAAACTCCGTCAGTGCCTTGGCCAACTTTTCGCCTCCCCGCGACACGTAGGGGGATTTTTCCTTCACCTGAATCTCCGCATCCTCGGCCACGGGGGTACCGGGTTTGTCTACCACCGCATGGTTGACCTGCACCTCTCCGGCCTGGATCAACCGCTGGGCCTGCTGCCGGGAGGGACACAGCCCCCGTTCTACCAAAAGCACATCGAGCCGCTGCTTAGCCACGGGTTTTCCCTGCCTGATTCGGCTCAGCCCGATTCGGATCAACCTGGTTCTGTCCAGCCTGATCCTTGGCGGTGCGGCGGTGCTTTTGCCGTACGGCTACCTGTTCTAGGGCATACTTCACCCGATCCAGCCCTGCCTTGGTGCCCTGTTGGTTGTAGCGGTCGCTGGCTTGGAGGAGAGCCTGCACCGCCAGGTTATCGTTACCTAGGTTGGCGTAGGCGAGGCCGCCATTGTAGAGGGCTTCGGCGCAAGTGGGCTCTAGCGCGATCACCTCACTAAATTGGCCGATGGCCTGGGCATAGCGTCCCTGTTCAAAGGCGTCGATTCCAGCCTGAAACAGCGTTCTGGCCTGTTCTGTCATGGGGATGGATAACTCGGTGACTGGGGCCGGAAACAGCACCGTGGCCCCCGCTGGCCAACGATAGGCCACCAGCATCGACCCCATGCCAAAGCCCAAAATGCCCAGCACCACAACCAGCCACGTAATCAATTCCGTTGACATGGGGGTGAAGTCCTAAGTAGAAGTCCTAAATAACCGCCTAGGCCGACCGCCAGATGGCATCGGCGACCCGACACACATCATACATTTCCGCCCCATCGTGGACTCGGAGAATATCGGCCCCGCCCGCAATGGCCGCACAACAGGCCGCCGCCGTGCCCCACACTCGTTTTTGGGCGTCGGGTTGGTCGAGAATCCCACCGATGAAGCTCTTGCGCGATGGCCCCACCAAAAGGGGACTGTCTAGCCCCCGAAATTTAGCCAGATTACGCAGAATCTCGATGTTTTGGGGGTGAGTTTTGGCAAAGCCGATGCCCGGATCGATGGCAATGCGGCTGGGCTTCACCCCCACGGCAATGGCGTCTTCGATGCGGCGTTCCAGAAATTCGTAAATGTCACCGATTAAATCCTGATAGTCGGTGTGCTGCTGCATGGTGGCGGGGGTGCCGCGCAGGTGCATGAGAATGACATGGACGCCCAGATCCGCCACGGTGGAGAGCATGGCGCGGTCGTAGGTGCCGCCGGAAATATCGTTCACCACATCAGCCCCGGCCTTCACAGCGGCCCTGGCCACGGCGGAACGGGTGGTATCGACGGAGATCACCGCTTGGCGTAGGGTTGCATCCCCATCGGCCCGGATGGCTTCGATGACGGGGATCACCCGGTTTAGCTCTTCCTCCCGCGAGATCGACTCTGACCCCGGACGGGTGGACTGGCCGCCAATATCGACGATATCAGTACCGTTGTGGACGAGGTGCCGTGCCTGTTCCACGGCCCGATCTACGGTGTCAAACTGGCCCCCATCGCTAAAACTGTCGGGGGTGACGTTGAGGATGCCCATGATGTAGGTGCGACTTCCCCAGGCAAAGGTGCGATCACGAATATTCCAGGGCGTGGGTGTGGTAGTAACTGACATGGGGCAATGTCCTGGGTGAGGGCTTGGATCGGCAGGGAAGCTAAGACGACGCTCAGAACGTGGGGCGTGGCTATCTAGGGTCACAGAGCCACTGAACCCCGCTAGCAGAGGGGATTTTAGCACGTCCTTGGCAACCAGCGGGGAACACCGACGCCGGAGCCGATCCGCCCCCGACTAAGGCTGTGGATCCGCTGCGGAGACCCTTCGACCGTGGAGGATCCACCTTGATCGGCGATGCTAGTTTACGAATCGGCTTCTGCTCCGTAAAGTAGACATCGAAGGAGTGTCAGGGGGCGGTTGAGCCAAGTCTTACCTATCCTCTGATCGTAGCTCACATCCGTGAGAACCCCGATCAAGCCAGCCTTATCAAGCGAGTTTAGTGATGGATGTAATTGACCTGCAATCGGTGACGGCGAAGGCCGGGGATGATGGCCCACTGGAACGGCCTAAGGCCAAAGCGTTGCGGCAGTTGGGGGTGAACCTCAACCACTGGTATGTGGTGGCCCAGAGCGGGGAACTGATGGACAAGCCCCTCGCCCGCACCCTCTGGCATCAACCCATTGTGCTCTATCGCGACAGCCAGGGTCGGGCCGTGGCTGTGGAGGATCGCTGTCCCCATCGCCAGGTCAAGCTCAGTGAAGGTACCATCGAGGGCGACCACATCACCTGTGCCTACCACGGCTGGCGGTTTGCCCCCAACGGCACCTGCGCCCACATTCCCTACCTAGAACCCCAGCAAAAGCTGCCCACCTGCACCCTACGCACCTATCCCGTGCAGGAGATGGACGGCTTTATCTGGCTATTTCCGGGAGAAGCCACCCTAGCGGATCAGGTCAAGCCCATGGGGGTGCCAGAGTTTGACCACCTGAACTTCATTGGTTCCGTGGCGATTATTGATGTGCAGTGCCACTACTCGTTTTTGATCGAGAACCTAATGGACATGTACCACGGCCACCTCCATGGCGGAGCCCAGGTGTGGGCCAACCCCGTTTTGGCGGGCCTAGAGGCCGATGATCGCCACGTCCACGCCCACTACGACGCCGAAAGCTACTACCGCATCGACAAAATTTGGTCGGCCACCCAATTGGTGTTTCCTTCCCTGCGGAAGCTGCACCCCGAACCCCTCGATGTGTACTACTACTATCCCCACTGGATGTCTACCCTAGGGGAAGACTTCAAAATCTACTGCCTCTTCTGCCCCATCAGCGAAACCCACACCCGTGCCTATCTCCTACATTTCACCTCCCTGGGGCGCTTCCCCAAGCTGCATAAGACCCCTATCCCCGTGCGGCGGTTCTTCAAAAACGCCTTTACCAACTCCGCCAGTTTTGTGCTACGGCGGCTGGTGCGCGAAGACGTGCTGATGCTAGAGCAAGAACAACGAGCCTTTGAGGCCAACCCCACCTACAAAGGCCCCGAACTCAACCGCACCCTCACCGCTGTCCAACGGCTCATTCGCCAGCAGGCCACGGGGTAAAGGATAAACGTGCAAGATAAAGGGTAATAAGGTAAAGCGCAAAAGCAAAAGGGCAGAATCCATTGGTTGATGGCAATTAGCCGACCGACGAACCGCCCTGGCCAAGGACGAGTGGGGACGTAGCCCAGGCCGCAAACCCGATCCAGGGTGGCCAAGCGTAGGCGGGATAGGAGAAACGGAATGAGTGTTAACTTAGGTAACGTGCTCTCATTTATCCTGTTGTTTTGATTCTGCCGTTCTACCGCTGAAGCATTATGGGTCGTCGTTTTTTGCACGTTCTCTTAGGTTTTTGTCTGATTTGGTTGACTTGGACATTGGCCCCCGCCCCTGCCCAGGCCATGGGTGGCCCTCAGCCCCCCATCGGTAGCCCTGCCCCTGCTTTCACGCTGCCCACCAACAGCGGCGATGGTGAGGTCTCCCTAGCGGACTTGCGCAACCAGTGGGTGGTGCTGTATTTCTACCCCCGCGACTTCACCTCCGGCTGCACCATCGAAGCCCAACGGTTTCAGCGAGACATCGCCGCCTATCGGGCCAGAAATGCCCAAATCCTGGGGGTCAGCGCCGATAGCGTCGATTCCCATGCCGAATTTTGCGACGCCGAGGGCATTGAGTTTCCCCTGCTGTCCGATCCCGATGGTCAGGTCAGCAAAGCCTACGGGTCTTGGTTAGGGGCGGCCTCCCTGCGCCACACCTACCTCATCGATCCCGATGGTGTCCTACGTGCCCAATTCCTAGGGGTGCGCCCGGTGATCCATAGCCAAGAGGTGCTGGCCACCCTCGACGATCTCCAAGCCCCCGCCTAGGGACGGATCCTTCAAGGTGGTGATCCCCCTACATCCCCCCTAACCAGGGGGACGTTGAGTCCAGAAAAAGGCAGACCTTGAGTCCAGTTCCCCCGTTGTTCAGGGGGGCTAGGGGGGATCACCGCTCGCAGCCAAGCAAAATAGAGACCTATGGATAAGCCGTAGCTTGCCAAGGGGGGCAGGGCGGATCGACAGGCGACTCAAACTACCGCAGATCACGTTTCAGGCGATCTCTAATAGCACCCTTGACTTTAGCGGATCAAGGCTCCGTAACTCTACGTATTTTTTCCGGGCGAGGATAGTTGTTGTGCAAAAACGTTACGCAAGCCCAGGAAAATACATAAAAATTGCAAAAATGAAGCGTGTTTTTACGGATTTTTTTCTGTTAAAAATAAGTCCTAATTAAACTAGAGATAAAATCAACGTTGTCCCTGTTTCTACCTTTTCTTCCCGTCCAGAACCGTGCGTCAGACGTGTCTATCGTTTGGATCCCCCCATGGCCACCGCCGCCGATACCCAGCGTTTAGTTGAAATTATTCGGGATCTGTGCTTTGCTCCCAGTCTAGATATTGTGATGACCCTAGTGGCGGTGGCCGCCCGCGAACTCACCCACGCCCACGGGGCTACCTTTGTGCTCAAGGATGGGGATCAATGCTTCTATGCCCACGAAAATGCCATTGCCCCGCTCTGGAAAGGGCAACGGTTTCCGTTGAGCGCCTGCATTTGCGGCTGGGCCATTCATCACAAACAAGCCGCCATTATTGAGGATGTTTACAGCGATGCCCGGATTCCCGTCGAGGCCTACGCGCCCACCTTTGTGAAAAGCCTTACCGTCGTTCCCATCGACCAACAGGATCCGATGGGGGTGATTGGCGTGTATTGGGCCGACCGCCACCAACCCCTAGAGGCCGAGATAGACCTGCTGAAAAGCTTAGCCGATACCACCGCGATGGCCCTCCGGCGGCTTAATGGTGGCGATGGCATCCGGGAGGAGGACTGGGGAGAACCCGATCCCCAACGTCTTTCTCGCCTAGAGCAGCTCGAACGCACCAATGCCAAGCTGCGGGCCGAAGTCTTACAACGTCACACCCAGGAAGCCGAACTGATTCGCCTCTCCCTCACCGATGGGCTGACGGGGCTCTACAATCGGCGCGGCTTTTATCTGATGGCCAATCCCAAACTGCGACAGGCCCGTCGGCAGCAGCAATCGGCCACGGTGGCGTTTATTGATGTGGATTACCTCAAGCAGGTGAACGACCACTTTGGCCATGAGGCCGGAGACTGGCTGATTTTAGGCACCGCTGAAGCCCTGCACCGGGCCTGTGGGAGTGGCGATATTCTGGCCCGCCTAGGGGGGGATGAATTCGTGGCGTTTTTGGCACCAGGAACCGATTCGACGACTCTGCCTAGGCGTCTTCAAGCTCACGCAAACGAATTCATAGAGGAAAATCAGATCCCCTATCCCCTCTCGGTGAGTGTGGGGTTAGCCACAGGAGATTGGACAGAGGCCCATCTGACCCTCCACGACTTGGTGAACCACGCGGACACCGCCATGTATGCCCAAAAGCAGCGCCGCCAGCGCCTCAACATCGCTGCCATCAAGGCCGCCCACTGCTGGGGTCACAATCAGGTCAACGGCTAGGTCGTAATGGGGTTAGCTCCACTCCAGGACGATATCTCCAGCCTGCACCTTAGACCAAATCAGGTCTTGCACAAGGTTGAGTTCCTGGGGGGTGGCTTCACCATCAGCCCAAATGACGCGGTCAATGTAATCGCGTTCGTCGTTGGTGACTAACCCATCGGCCACCACGCTTTCCACAATGGCTTTGAGGGTATCGAGGTGGGCGAGGTCGGCCTTGGTGAGGGGATCCGCATTCGGACGTTCAATTTTCATCGCTATGGCCTAAATGATGGAGAACAACGTGCCATCCATTGGGCGGTCATGGGGTTCTGGGGTTAGCCGATGGCATGGGTGAGCCACGGACGCAGGGACATCCTGCCGACCCTATAGACCCTATTTTGGACGTTAACACGTTCTTTCTGGGCCAGGAGTTCCCAGGCAACTAAACGTTAGTTGGGCAAACAATCGTTACCTTTCTTCTGGAACGCTGATTTCTCCGGCTCTTCGATGACAACGGATTCATCCGCAGGGGCAATCGGATCCGTCTCCTGGGGGAGATGGACTTCCATCTGCTCCAGGGTTTGCACAATGTTCAGGGCGGCTCGATAGCCTTCGTTCACCAAATCTTCGTAGTCCTGGGCTTGTTCCGGGGGATCGGTCGTAATGATACTCAGAACGCCCAGTACGCCGTTGAGTTGGGATCGCAGTTGGTAGGAAGCCTCTCGCATGGCGGGCATATCAAGCTCCGAATGGGGTGGGCTAGGGTAATCGGAAAACTGCATGGCATAGAGCTTGGCGTAGTGATCACCCTTAGCTAGCAAGGCTTGATGGGTACCCCGCTCCACCACTCGTCCCTTGTCGAGGACGGCAATTTGATCCGCCCGCTGTACCGTAGAGAGTCGGTGGGCAATTACCAGGGTCGTGCGATCTTTGCTGAGATCATCGATGGCCTGTTGTACCAGGCGCTCGGAAATGGTGTCGAGGGCGCTGGTAGCTTCGTCGAGGATGAGGATTTCGGGATCTTGCACCAAGGCGCGGGCAATAGCGAGGCGCTGCCGTTGTCCACCGGAAAGCAAAATACCGCGATCTCCAATCAACGTATCGTAGCCCTGGGGCAACTTGAGGATAAATTCCTCGGCATTGGCACGGCGGGCGGCTGCAGTTACCTCTTCTTCGGTGGCTTGGGAGCAACCATAACGAATGTTGTCCTTCACTGAAGCATTGAATAAAAAGGTGTCTTGGCTCACCACCCCCAAACGGCGGCGGAAGGATTTAAACTCAAACTCCCGAAGGTTGATGCCGTCGATGTCAATGCTGCCTTCCGTCGGGTCGTAAAAGCGCGGCAGCAGGTCAGCCAGGGTAGATTTGCCCGCCCCAGAAGCTCCCACCAGTGCCAGGGTTTGCCCCTTAGGCAAAAACAGATCAATGTCTTGTAACGCCCAGCCCTCGGCCCTCGGATAGCGGAAGGAAAGATGGTTAAACCGAATCCCCTCCTTCAGCACTGTGAACGGACGATAGCCATTGGCCATAAAGGGTTTGTCGGCCCGGTTGAGGAACGCCTCAATAATTTCAGCACTGGCAGAGTTGCTAGCCAACTGGCTGCGGCTACTGTTGAGCTGACCAATGAAGGGCAACAACCGAAACAGCACCACCAGGTAAATCAAAAGTACCGACGACACCGACGCTAGCTGCTCGGCCAGTAAAGTTCGTCCGATTAAGATCAGGGCAATCAGGGCCACAATGCTTAACATTTCATTGACGGGGCCAATGCTGGCATAGACCAACTGAGACTTAAAATCAGCCTCCTCCCGCTTACGCACTAAGTGGTTAATCAACTCAAATTCGCTATCCTCATTGGCAGTCGTTTTTACCAAACGCATACCCGACAACACCTCAATGGTGCGGATCGCAAGATCGTTGCCCGCCTTAGAAAGCGCCTGACCAAACCCTTTGGCCTGACTAATAGAGACCTGATTTGCTAAAGCCACCCCGGCCATCAGCAGGATAGACACCAAGGTCAGTGGCCAGGAAATCGCCACCAAAATTCCCAGGAATACCAGTATCGTAATTAGTAGCGTGGCGATGCGATCCAGGGTACGCACCGCCGCCGCCACGCGCCCCGTTTCACCGCTGAGGTTATTCATCATGTCACCTAGGCGGGTATTGGTGTGGTAATCCAGATCCACATCCAACAACAGCCGCATCGCATCCTGTCGCAATCGATAGACATAGGAGCGACTCAGCAAACTAGAGACCAATGCCCCACAATAGAGAGACAAATTCTTCAATAGCAGCGCAAAAATGAGCACCCCCACCATCGCTAAAGCCCGATAGTCCCCTGGCAGGCTCTCAAAGAGAGCAAACAGCGGCTGTAGGACTGGGGGGAAGGTGGTGTCGGAGAGAATATCCTGCCCTAGCAGATCGAGAATGAGGGGAATAATCAGCGTTACCCCAATGCCGTTAAAGATCGCTCCTGACAGCCCCAAGGTGATGGATGTCAAAATCAACCAGGGGGATTGACGGGCAATGTTGAGGAGCAGACGGTTGGCACTCATGGGGCTTTGGCGAAGGAGATTACAGATAAGGAGATAAATTAGTATAGACTATTCACAAATACACCTGTTGTGAAGTAATAGATACAATCGCTGAAGCCCGGATGAATCGTCACCTTTCAAATTCTCCGAATAACCACTGACGTGTTTAATAGAAAAGATGCGCAGGGTCTTTTAAAAGACCTGAAAAATTCAATAAATGAATTCATAAAAATTTACCCAGTCTCTATTTTCTGGCAATCCAAAATCCTTTGTCTGCACTAAAATCCAAACGGTTTCCAGATAAAAATAGATTTTGAGCTACGATAGGTTCAAAATCACTAAGCGACCAGTCTTCATCATCAGGAAGAATAAATCTACATGGCACTTGGCCATAGAAAGAGGCCCACATTGAGAATGTGCTAGGTGGCCCAAAGATATAGTCGCACATGCTCAGACTTTTTAAGTCAGATATGGCACTGATGTTCAGCGAGAACGAATTAGGAACTTTGCTTAGCAATTCATCAGCGGGTTCATTAGAGGCAATAAAGAACTTAACACTTCCTTCAAACTGTGAACGTAATGCTTCAGCAATGGCCATATAGTGATCATTAGTATAATAATATTTACCTTCATTCCAGGACTTGTAATCACCTCGCCTGACATGCATACCAATGATAATATCTGTCGATTGACGTTTAATCCCTAGCGCATCTGGAATTTCAAATATCTTCCTAATCAAGTCCGCATTTCTTATGAATCTTTGAGTATCTTTAGGTAAGCTCCACGAGCTGAATACTACGGATGATCCACCGGGTAGTTTTGAAGATAACCCGTCTGTTTTAATGAATACTTTCAGAGTGCCTTCTAAGTATTTCGACCATTTAGGGTTGATAAAACGAATAAATTTATATCTATTTAGGCTCGGAAAATTATCTTTGTAATCATCAAAGCCATTAATATAAATTGTTTGATTCTCTTCTTTAGCTTGGGCTATGAGCGGGCTATAGCTCCACAGTTGATTGCATAGTTGGCCTGGGGCGTCCATAACAATGATCATTGGCCTATTCTCGTTGAGGTTTAGTATTGATAAAATGCATGTGACAACTATAGATATTTTATTTGGTTGTTGAAAAATATGATTTTTGTTAGACGAGTAGTTCAAAGATTATTGTATTCAGATATCAGCAAGCTGTTAGTCATCTAAAATACACTGATTAGATTGTCGCAAAAGCCTTATGGCAAGAGCTTTAGAGAAAGTCAATATACAATTTAAATGCGGATTCAGCTTAGAAGTGTCGCAAAGAAGTCTAGCAACACAAGCTTTTTGTTGAATCGAATTATTTTCTACCTGAGTTTTCACGAGAGCCTTTCAGATTCCAAGGCCAAAATCTAATTTTGAGTGCTAAAGATTTTAATCTAGAGATAGATTTTCTTGTATTTTGCCTTAGCGTTTTAATCGAATATTTATTAGCAGGGCTCTGCCTACTATAATAATGATCCTTTGAGATTTTTAATGCCGCGACAACATCAGATGTATGATGTAATCCGATCTCGCTTATGCAAAGATCTTTTCGTAGACCAAAGAAAATAGCTTCTGCTCGCTCCGTTATTCCACCTAAATGCCCCCAGTGAGTTTCATAAGGGGGACGATTGGCCCAAGGATAAATTTCGTACACAAGAACGCTCAACCATCCTGCTAAATCTTCAAATACCGAACGGTGCATAAAGTAAGTTTGCCATAGCGTAAGATTCCTACCCTCTAAATCTTCTTTTGTGTGGTTTGACTTGAAATACCTATTATAGCTTCCGATTATATAGTCTAGTGGAATTCTTTCGACATACATGAGACGATGCCATTGCCCTTCAAGGAATATAATATCCTTAGTCTTTGCTAGCACTACATCTGCTTGATTCTGATTTCTGATCAGATGAATAGCGTCATCATTCCAAATCATATCGTACTGCGCTATACCAATAAACTCATGCGGAAAATGTAATTTATTTTTGTAGATGTGAATATATGCAGATGTCTCCATGAAGCCATTCGCTTGAAGTGAAGAATCATAGTGAGGCAAATGATATTCCAAACAAATATCATCCCGATCCTTTAAAGACTTTACTTCTCCTTCACTAGTTAAGACATACTTTTCATAATCTTGATTTACACCAAAATAGCGGATCATATCCGTCAAAGAATCTGTTCGCGTTAGACTGGGGGCAATTCCCTTATGAAAGACAATAAAGAATGCGCGATTCAGCATCACTATTTTCTCCTAATTTCCTGCATAGGGTATCTTAATTACCAATAGAGGGTACCTCAAAAGGATAAATTCTTCAGGATCTTCATAGTTTGCCCATTAATTGGCGTCTTAGGCGACCAGCATGAACGCGCATTTTTCCAATAAAGCTATGCTGAATGGCTGGTTTAACTTCCTTTTCTAAAATACTTTTAAGCCTTAGATCAAAGCGAGAGGCTTTATCGTAAAGACCCTCATAGACATTTTGAGTGTCGAGATTGGGATCTAAACACATCACGTAATTACTTAGATGACTATTACCATGCACTAAAAAATCGCATCTTGCCAAAAGATAGGCATCAACAATAGCCTCCATTCCTAACGTATTAAAGGAGATGCCCGCAGCTTGGCAGTTCTTGGCATGGGCTTCACCAAATTCATACTGATCTGAGGCAACCGTAAGCATCTTGTCGCCATATTGCTCTCGCATGGCCTTCTGCACCATTCCGGCATCTGTACCTAGAAAAATACAATCATAATCGTTGAGTTTGGCGTCAATAAGTTCAAAATACTTAGCAAAGGGTGGACTACCAACCCCAAGTAACTGATTGAGCCTGTCTACACCTCCGTGGCCCACATTATCTTTACCTGGGCCTCGCAAATGGACGCCTAACACTCGACGTGACTTGAAGTGTTGGGCATACAGATTTTGAATCTGTTCTCGGAGCCAAGGTTGCAGGACAATATTGGCTTCAATAATCTGGTGGCATTCCTGCCGATCAATAGGTTCTCGAAGGACGCCTGCAAACTGGGGGGCAGGATTCACCTGTTCATCTTTCTCCCGTTTTGCAAATAGCTTGACGATATTGATCTCCTCAAGGGGTTGTTGCTTATCCTCCTTACTGTGACCTATTCTTTCAAAGAAAATATCCCAAATATCAACATCGTCTGTATGCCAAATGGAAGGCCAATAGGGTACTGGTAAATACCCTAGCCGCTCTGCTTCCTTACAGGCAACAATATACATATTCAACTTTGCGAATACACCTGCCCATCCCTCTTGAAAGTTGATCAACTTCTTTTCCATATTTAGCCTCTACAAAATGTCCGTCATCTTTTAACTCTTAGCTTGTTAAAGTGATAAAAAGACAAAATCAATATTCCCGAACATTAAAAAGTGATGGTCTTTGAAACATAGGATAAAGCCCTGATGATTGTCATCACTAGATAGCTCAACAATCTGTGAATCGCGATCTAGTTTAAATAATCGATATCCTTTTGATCGCATAAATACTTGTAGTTCATGGGGCTGATAGCCAAATCCTTGACATGCTTGATGCAGACAATTATAGACAACGAGGGGCGAAACGTCACTGAAGAGAAGTGTCGCAGCTCCTTGCAAGATCGGTAGCTCCGCACCGGAGGCATCAACGATTAAAATGTCTGGTTGTGAGAAAACATCACGCTTTGTTGTCTGTCCTAAAACCTCTGTTAAGGGTTGAACGGTTACGTTTGAAAGCTTGACGATCTGACAGTTTTCATCGACAGGTCTACCAATTGTGTTGTAGGGATCGCGCCATTTAGCATTGACTTGTAGCGTTCCTTCGCCTTCATAGTTGGAAATAGCCATTGATACTATGGTGACTCGATCTAGGCAACTGTTCAACTCCAGATTTTGCTTTAAGTGCTGGCAAAGGTCTGGATCGGCTTCAATGGCCAAAAGTCTACCTTGGGAAAGTCTTTTGGCGAGGGGAACTGTTGTCACGCCTACGTTTGCACCCACCTCAATGACAGTAAGGTTTTGATCCACCAGGGATAAAAGACTGTGAAGTAATCGTTCCTTTGAAGAATCACCCATCCAGAATTGTCTAACTGCGCCCCCCTGGGGGTACAGACGAAAAGAGATATCCTTGACTTTAAAGGCTAAGGTCTTACCCATTGATCCCACCTGGTATGCTTTGGTCTTTAACCAGTCCTTCGTGCTTGACTTAGCCGTGGCAATAAATCTTTGAGTCTGAGAACGCCGTGAAAGGGAATCAACAAAGTTATCAACCTGGCGATTTTGAATTCCTCCAGCACCTCTAAAGCTTCGGATACCGTACTTAATCGCTAGATTCGTAAAAATCGACTGATCGCCTCGATTCTCGACAAATCCAAGAATATCGGGTAACCCGCAGGTATTGGGTTTTACATAGGAAGCGATGCGCTCATCCAGGTTATATCGCAGCCATTCATTAACAAATGTTTCGGCAAAAACACTTTTTTGGAGTAGAAACCAGGTGTTTTGCAAAGCGGGAGCGTTGTAATATATAGGACTATCACAGTTCATATACACAAAGGCATCGCGCTTTGTGTACTTAGCGTTTTTTTCGCCCCACTCATGAAACAGTGTGCCACCATTACGAATACATAAATCCGTTAAAATATGTACTGGCCGATTAATGGTATAAGCACCACAGTCGTAATAGAAAATAATATCTCCTACTTGAATCTCTTGCAGTAACTGTTGAACAATAAAGGGCTTCCATACAGCGCCATTGTCAAATCGACTTTTATTCAGATAATCCTGGTTTTCCTGATAGAAAGATGTGTCTTCTAGTTTTGGCCATGTCCATGAAACAATATTTTCAATACCTTGACGACGAGCAGATTCATTAAGCTTGGCTTGATTGGCCAGAAACCTGCCTCCTTTGTGACCAAATCGGTCATCAGCATAATTCAGCAGATAAAGTTTCATGATTTATGAACGCTTTGTAAGAGAGTTTAGACGGCGCTTGATCTTCTCTGTTATTGATTGCACTTTCTGCTTGAGCCGCAGTTGAATTTCTCCAGACTTACCATATTTCAAATAGACATTTAGGTGAGCAAGGGTGGGGCTAAAACACAGGGCCGCAAAAGCAACGTTAGAAATACCATGAATGAGAAAACTCGTTTTAGACAGCAGGATAGCCTCGATGAGAACCTGCTCTCCAAGCTCAGCGCCGCCAAACTGAAGGTGAGGACTGTTGCCCTCATCAGCTCGCTGAGCGTTATAGGTTAGCAGGCTATCTTGATATCGTGAACGAAACTTCTCAACGGTGGTTTTGGTATCCGTTGCCAAAAAGATTTTAGCATCTGGAAACTGTTTAAGAATTCGATCCACCTCGCGCATGTAAACGTTTTCATCGAGATGGGGCATCCCATACCAGCCCGTCACCTCTTGGCTCCGTTCCGTGCCACGCATATGAACGCCGATAACGAATGAACCAGCAAAATGACGTTGATAAAAATTGTTAATCTTGCTGGCAATAGCTGGGCGCAGATGGATATAGCGACTGATTAAATCATAAAATATAGCTCTCCGGTCTTCATGAATTTCCTGCTGGCCCGAATCAAACTCGGCCCAGCAGTTGGTTACGTTTACATTGTCAGGAACGACAATACTGCCTTTGAGGTTGCCAGTGTATTGCTCTGGAGGGTTATGGGTAATATCAGCGCGTGAATACTCATAGATGCTGGCATTTTTTAGCCGTTCTAGAGGTTCCTGAAAAACATCCTCCATCGTTAAGTCTGAAACAGGCTCAAAGTAGTATTCCCAGGCATTATCCTGGAAGCCATTGTGCCCACCGTCTGACCAATAGAGGCAATTGCTGCCAAAAAATACAAGGGGAACTCTGCCCTCTTGTTCGGCACGATAAATGTGTCCTAACACTTGAAAAAAAAGTGCAAAGAAGCCCACTTTTCGAGATAGACAAACAATCACACCGTTGCTTTCTAAATCCAGGATTTTATCGTTAGGCATTGGGGTCATGGGGCACGCCTATCCCTTTTGAGCGATACGCTTAAGAATTCTATGCAGTTCAGTAAGTGACTTTTCTTCGGCAAACTGAGTTGTGATTCGCTGGTAAGCAGCGTCACCCAGTCGTTGAGCAAGGGCTGGATCTGCCGCTAGAGCAGTCATATGCTTTGCATATTGTTCGATATCGCCCTCTTCGGCTAACAACCCGGTTTGCCCATCCAGAACAACCTCTGGAATGCCGTCATGTCTAGTAGCAATTGAGGGAATTCCCATCGCGCCAGCCTCCAGAAAAACGACGCCTAGAGATTCACTATCTCCATGCCCCGTTCTGAGGGAATGCTGCACCAAGGCTCTGGCGTTGCGGAGGATCTGGGCAACTTCGTCGGAAGCGCAAGCACCGCGTAGAGAAACATGCTTTTCAAGCTTGAGCGCAATAACGATTTGTCTGCAAGCTTCCAATAGCGGCCCATCCCCAACCATGCTTAGATGAGCCTCAGGGATTTGATGAATGACTTGATGGAAGGCCAGTAGGGTTAAGTGAGGGGCTTTCTTGTCTACAAATCGTCCTACGGCGACAAAGTGAGGGGGCGATGCACCAGGTCGTCCGCCCTGAAACTTGCTGACGTTGACACCATAGTGGTTGACAAAAACCCGATCTGATTTAGCCCCCAGGAAACCCAGTTGATCCGCCATGCTTTGGGAAGCTGCAATGAAACCAGCCGCTTGATCAAAGAGTGTGTGATAGCGCTCTTTGTACTCTTCAACGGTTGAATACTGAAAGGCGTCGAATCCATGGAAGTGCGCCACTAGAGGAACGTTTGCCATCTGGCAAGACTCTAAAATGGCGCAGGCAGTAGGGCCATATTCAGCTAGTACGACATCAACCTGCCTACGGATTAAAAACTTACCCAACGCCTCTGCTTCGGCTTGCTTGACAGAACGATTGGAGAGGCGGCGAGAGAGGGAGGATAACCGATTGCGTGGATAGATGGTTTCCCCTTGCAGTTCTCGAACCGGAAAGTAGGATCCATCGCCAACTAAGTTAACCGTATCAGCCGATAGGCCATGCATATGGGCATGGATGAAAGTCTCTGAATATACATTATCGCTAGGCGCTACTACACATATTTTCATCGTCTTTTTCCATGTTTTAAGGTGTAGTGCCTGGGTGACCGTAATACCTCAATGTTGGGGTAGCGAAAGGGGCTAGGGACGCACAAATTCCGAAGGCCGTTTAAAGGGTTCCACGGGGGTATCGGCGAGGGCTTGGCGCATGAAGTCTCGCCAAACGGGGGCGGCGTAGGTTCCCCCGGTGGCTCCTGAGCGCATCGGGCGATAGTTGTCGTTGCCGACCCAGACCGCTGTGGCCAGTTGGGGCACATAGCCCACAAACCATACGTCGCGCTGGGAATCGGTGGTGCCTGTTTTGCCCGCCGCTGGCCGACCGATGGCGGCGGTTCTGGCGGTACCGCGCACAATCACCCCCTGGAGCACATCGTTGAGGGATGCGGCGGCCCAGGGATCGAGCACCAGTTGGGGATTGGGGGTGTTGTCGAGCAGCAGGTTGCCTGTGCTGTCGGTGACCTGCACGATGAAGGTGGGGTCGGAATGCCAGCCGTTGTTGGCAAAGGTGGCATAGGCTCCGGCCATTTCCATGGGCGTCAGGTCAACGGCTCCTAGGGGTAGGGAGGTCACAGGCAGCATGGGACTTTCGATGCCCAGGGTGCGACACAGCTCGATGATGGTATTGATTCCCACCGTCTGGCCTAGCTTCACAGCGGGCACGTTGCGGGACACCTCCAGCGCCTTGCGGATGGAGATATCGCCCATAAACGATCCATCGTAGTTGCGGGGGCTGTAGGATCGGTAGCCGTCGGGATAGCTGACGGGGGTATCGGCAATGCTGCTGTCGGGGCTATAGCGACCAGTGGCAAAGGCCGCATAGTAGACGAAGGGCTTGAAGGCAGAACCGGGCTGGCGTTGGGCCATGGTGGCCCGGTTAAACTGGCTCTGGCTGTGATCGACCCCGCCCACCATCGCCTTCACAAAGTGGGTGCGGGGGTCGATGGCCACGAGGGCCATTTGGTCGGCCATTCGAGAAATGCGAGCATTGTGACTGCGTACCACCTCCTCGGCCTGCCGCTGCATGACCAGGTCGATGGTGGTCTGGACCCGCATCCCCCCTCGCAGCACCGCATCGGCACCAAAGCGATCCTTCAGTTCTAGAACCGTGGCATCGGTGACGTAGGGCACGCTGCTGGTGCTAAAGGATTTCACTTCACCAATCAACAGCGGAGATGCCTGGGCGCTGGCCTGTTCCTCCGCCGAAATCCAGCCGAGCTGGCGCATTCGGCCCAATACAATCGCCTGTCGCTGTTTGGTGTTGGTGTAGTTATTAAAGGGACTATAGCGCTCTGGAGCCTGGATCAACCCGGCCATCACCGTTGCTTCCGGCAAGGTGAGATCCTTGGCGGATTTGTTGAAATAGCTCTGGGCGGCGGTCTCTACGCCGTAGTTGTTGTGGCCCCAATACACCTGGTTGAGGTACATCTCCAGGATTTCGTCCTTGGAGAAAATTTGCTCTAGGCGCAGGGCCAGCACCGCCTCCGCCACCTTACGGCTGATGGATCGCTCGGGGGTGAGGAATAGGTTTTTCACCAACTGCATGGTGATGGTGGAACCGCCCTCCACAGTAGACCCGGCCTGCACGTTGGCCAGTAAGGCCCGCCCCACACTGCTGGGGTTGATGCCGTTATGGGAGTAGAAATAGCTGTCTTCAATGGCCAGCACTGCCCGCTTCAGGTGGGGGGAGATATCCTCCATGTTGACCACTTCGCGGTTGGCTTCGTCGTGGAGGCGGAAGAGCAAGGTGCCATCGATGTCGTAGATATAGCTGGTCTCGCTGGGCACATAGTTGCGCAGCACCCGCACATCGGGCAAATTGCGGAAGCTAATGGCAAGGCCCACCAGCCCCCCGGCCACGACTGCGCTCACCAGCATTGTCGTACCCAGTAAAGTAGCCGCTGTTACCTGACCCACGTCCTGCACGTACTTCAGCAGACCCGTGTTGCGCCGCAGGGGCTTGGGCTGAGACCGAATTTTTTGACGAATCGTATTTGTAGACACGTTAGGTATCAGTATTTAATGAAGAACGGCAGGATACGGTTTAGGCAGATCGCTGACCCTGACGGCCATCGAAGCCTGAGTCAGAAGGTAGCTGCAATTATAATCGCGACTTTGCCGACTGATCCGGCCTGTATCGTCATAAAAGTGCACCTTAGCTCTGCAAGTTGATCCCTTCCCCATGCCCCAAGACCCTTCCCCCACATCCCCTGCATTGCCGTCTGAGCTGCAAAGCATTTACCGTGGCATCAGCGAGGTATTCCCCGATCAACCCCATTCTAACGATCCAGATCAGAATCTAGCCCAGCGCATTCAAACCACGAATCGCCCCCTGCGAGTTAAGCTGGGCATCGACCCCACCGGGGCGGAAATTCACCTGGGCCACAGCATTCCGGTGCGCAAGTTGCGGGCCTTTCAGGATGCGGGGCACACCGCCGTGCTGATCATTGGCGACTTTACCGCCCGCATTGGCGACCCCACGGGCAAATCCGAAGTGCGCCGCCAACTCACCGAAGCCGACGTGAAGGCCAACGCCGAAACCTACCTGGAACAGGTGCGCCCCATCTTGGATTTTGACACCCCCGGACGCCTGGAAATTCGCTACAACTCCGAGTGGCTATCGGGGCTAGATTTGGGCAAAATTATCGAGCTATTGGGCACCATGACCGTGGGGCAAATGCTGGCCAAGGAGGGCTTTGCCGAGCGCTACGAAAAGGGCAACCCCGTCTTTCTACACGAATTTCTCTACCCCCTGCTCCAGGGCTACGACTCTGTGGCGGTGCAGGCGGATGTGGAGCTAGGTGGCACCGATCAAAAATTTAACATTGCCGTGGGCCGAGACCTCCAGCGCCACTTTGGCCAAACGCCCCAGTTTGGGATGCTGCTGCCCCTGCTGCTGGGCACCGATGGCCACCAGAAAATGTCCAAATCCTTGGGCAACTATGTGGGCCTGCAAGAGGATCCCCTCACCATGTACTCCAAGTTGGAGAAGGTGCCTGATACCTTAATTCGCAGCTACTTTGAACTGCTCACCGACTTGCCCCTGGAGTCTCTGCCCGAAAATCCGCGAGACCAGCAAAAGCAACTGGCCCTCACCGTTACTGAACAGTTTCACGGTGCCGCCGCCGCCCAGCAGGCCCAGCAGGCCGCCATCAGCCTGGTACAGGGCATGGGGGAACCCGCCGAAGGGGTGCCAGAATTTTCCCTCAGCACCGTCCAGTTTCCGGCCAAGCTGTTTTACCTAGTCGGGGCCACGGGCCTATGTGCAGGCAGCAGCGACGCCCGTCGCCAAGTCCAGGGGGGGGCCGTCAAGATCGATGGCGAAAAGCTGATCGATCCCAACCAGGAGTTTGCCAGCCCAGATCCCCTGCTGGGCAAGGTGGTGCAGGTGGGGAAGAAAAAGTTTGTGCGACTGGTGGACTAGTGGGCTAGGCCGAGGGGCGCTGGTGCAGGATAAATTCCGCCAAGGCCAGGTCTACGGGGGTGGTGACCTTGAGGTTGGTTTCCTCCCCCGGCACAATGTGGACGGGTAGACCACACTGCTCAAACAGGGCCGCATCATCGGTGACGGCCCAGCCCTGGCGACGGCCCTGGTCGTGGCATTGCTTCAGCAACGATACATCGAAGCCCTGGGGGGTTTGGGCGGCCCAGAGGTGCTGACGGTCAGGAGTGGCGGTGATTTGCTGATCGGCGTTGACGACCTTGATGGTGTCCTTAACCGGAATGGCGGCAATCAGCCCCTTGTGGTGTTCGAGGGCGGCGGCGCAGCGGTTAAACAGATCGGCGGTGGCCAAACAGCGGGCTCCATCGTGGATTAACACCTGGGTAGCCTCCTTTGGTAGCCCTTGCAGACCGTTATAGACCGAATCCTGGCGGGTATCACCGCCCTCCAAAAGCACGACGGGTTTACTCAGGTGCAACTCCGCCACAATGGCTTGGAGCAAGGGATGATCCTGGGATTGACCAATCAGCCCAATCCATATCACGGAGTCAGCCGCCTCAGCCGCCCGCAACGTCCAGGCAATCAGCGGTTGGCCCAGCAGATGCAAAAGCACTTTGTTGCGGTCGGCCCCCATCCGGCGACCCATGCCAGCGGCGGGGATGAGCAGGTGAACAGCGGTCATTGGTGCGATCCGGGGTAAACAAGGGTGAACAAGATAGCGGTTGAGAAAGGCAACCGGGTTTGATCCGCACGGAGCAGCCCAGGCCAGAAAATTCGACCTCAGAGAGAAATTTAATCGCCTTTGCCCGCTAGATTGCGCTTAAATCTGGGTCAGGTTCCACTACAATAGCTTGCGAACAGGCATGGGCGTAAATTATGCGGGTATTGGCTCTGGTTCCGGGGGGAGTTGAACGCCAACTGGAGTTCTTCCCTGTGCTGCGGGAAATTAAAGCGGCCTTTGGGGGGGCTGAGGTGGCCGTGGTCGTCGATCCTGAGGCTAAGGACGTTTATCAACTGTCAAAGGCCGTCAGCGAGGTGGTGCCCTACAGCTTTTTGGCCAGCAACAGCCCTGCCGACTGGGCCAACCTGCTGGGCATTCTGCGAGACCGCGAGTTTGAAGCGGTGATCACCCTAACGGAATCCTGGTCTATCGGTCTGCTGCTGTGGCTGAGCGGTATTCCTACCCGGATTGGCTACGCGGGCGGTAGCCACGCCTGGTTCCTCACCACCCGAATCCCCCGATCCAGTTCCCCCACCGAGGACTACACGGCCTTCCTGAAGGCACTGAATATCAAGGCTCCCTTAGCCTCCCCCAGCCTCAACGTGCCCCAGGCCGACCTCAATACTGTGGACTCCCTACGCCAGGGCGCAAGGCTTCAGGGCGGCTATGTGGCGGTGTATCCCGGCACCACCGCCAGCGGAGAAGCCTACCCCACCGACCAGTGGGTCGCCATTTTGAAGGACTTTCAGCAGCGCCAGCCCGACCTACCCCTGGTTCTGCTTCAAACCGCCGACACCGTGGCTAACAATGCTGCCCTGTGCCAAGCCCTACCCGGTCTCACGGTGCTAGAGCCGGAAACCATGGGTCAGTTAGCGGCGCTCATTGCCGGAGCCAATCTGTTAGTGGCCGTCCAGGGCTATCCGGTGGCCCTCGCTGCGGCCCTAGGAGTCTACACCGTGGGCCTCAGTGCTGATCCCATGGCCACTCCCGCTGGCGGTGAGGATCGCTTTGTCAATGTGGCCTCCAAAACGGGAAAACTTGCGGATCTCGCCCCAGAAGCCGCCCTCAGCACTATCTGGAAGGGCTAGATCCAGGGCCATGCCCTAGAGGGCCAAAGGCGGCCATTTTCTGGGGACACTCCCTCTGTGGGCGTAGTTGGGTTATTCTGCCTAAGCTTCTATCACGTCTATCAATAATCGACCAATAATCGACCTTTAGGAGGACTATCCTCGATGGATAAGATTAAAGAACAGGCTAATGTCGTCAGCCAACTGGTCTTTTCCGGTGAAACGGGCGAGGTTTACAAAAAAATGCTCAGCCGCACCTGGGACATCCTGCGGGAAACCGGGGTGCTGCTGTGGCTGGTGGTCTGCCTTACCTTTGTGGGGGGCGAATGGTTCTATCGAAATTCCGTTAGTCTGGGACGCAGCACCCGCACCTGGTACACCAACTTCAGTACTAAAAGTGACACCGCCGAGGCTCCCTCCATGGAAGCGACTGGGGAAGCCCTGCTCAGCAGCTTAAAATCCAGTACGTCCTACCTGCTCAGCCAAGCTCGTCAGCAGTTGGGCCTGCCGGAACCGGAACCCACCGCCCCCGTCGTCCCTGCCCCTAAGGTTGCCCCCCCTCCGCCCGCTGCCCCTGCCGCCCCCGTCGCTGAGCCTCCTCAAGCCCCCGTCGCCGCTGAGCCACCCACTCCGGCCCCTGCAACCTTCACTCCGCCCACCAGCCCGACCACGGACGACGACGATCTGTAACACCTAGGTCTCTTGCCCTTGGCCTAGGGCTTCTCCTCGGTGGGACTGTATCAACCAGTCCCACACCCGATCCACAAGGTCGTTGGCGTTGGCGTCAAACCAGTGCACCGTGGCCCGGTTGCGAAACCAGGTGCGCTGGCGTTTGGCAAACTGGCGGGTGTGGAGAATGATCGCCTCAATGGCGGTATCTAGGGAGGTATCCCCCTGCACGTAGGGCAACATTTCGGCATAGCCCAGGGTTTGCAGCAGCGGTAGATCAGCCCCGTACTTCTTGACTAAATGGAGCACCTCCTCCTCAAACCCCATCTCGATCATGGTGTGGGTGCGCTGAGCAATGCGGCGGTGCAGGGCATGAATGTCTCCATCCAGGCCCAGGTATAGGATCGGGTAGGTGGGCGGATTCTCCCCTTGCAGAGCGGAAGGGGGTTGCCCGGTAACGTAGAAAATTTCTAGGGCACGAACAGTACGGACGGCATCGTTGGGGTGAATGCGCTGGGTGGCGGCGGGGTCGAGGGATTGGAGCAGGGCGTAGGCATGGGACTGGCCGAGGTCGCTGATTTGCTGGCGCAGGGCCGATTGGGGAGCCACGGGGGGAATTTTCAGCCCCTTCACGATGGCATCAATATAGAGTCCGGTGCCGCCGACCAGTATGGGAACGACGTTTCCCGTTTGGTGCAATTGACGAATCAAGCCCTGGGCCTGCTGCTGATATTCCGCCAGGGTGAGGGTTTCGGTGGGGTCGCAGAGGTCGATTAAATGGTGAGGCACCCGATTTTGATCGACCTGGGACGGTTTTGCGGTGCCAATGTCAAACTCTCGATATACTTGTCGGGAATCGGCACCCAGAATCGCACCATTGAGGCGTTCCGCTAGGGCCATCGCCAACCCCGACTTCCCCGTGGCCGTTGCGCCGCCGATTATTAGCAAGAATGGTACACTTGAATTAGCCCGATTTCCCTGAGATGAGCTAGCTTCTAAAGCCGGATTTTCTGTGGGTTCCATCCCTCGATCAATCTGCATCTCAGTCTGCTTTAGAATCCTCTATGACAGGTTTGTGCTATAATTTTAGGGCGTTTTAGCCTGTTTGTAGGTCAAGTGGCTTGTAAGCCCATCTAAGCCCATTTTTGGAGCGTATAAGAATGACAACCGATTACGGTGCTGATCAGATTCAAGTGCTGGAAGGGCTTGAACCTGTTCGTAAGCGTCCAGGGATGTACATTGGCAGTACTGGCCCCCGTGGACTTCATCATCTAGTGTACGAGGTTGTCGATAACTCCGTCGATGAGGCACTGGCAGGGCACTGTCAACGCATTGATATTTCCCTGAATGCCGACGGATCCGTCACCGTGACCGACGATGGGCGCGGCATTCCCACCGATGTTCACCCCCGCACGGGCAAGTCGGCCCTAGAAACGGTGATGACGGTGCTCCACGCGGGCGGCAAGTTTGGTGGCGGTGGCTACAAGGTCTCTGGCGGTCTGCACGGGGTGGGCATCTCCGTAGTCAATGCTCTGTCGGAATGGGTGGAAGTGACGGTGTGGCGCGAGGGCAAGGCCCACAAGCAGCGCTACGAGCGGGGCGTCCCCATGGGCGAATTAGCCGTCACTCCGCTGACCGAAAAGCGGCGCGGCACCTCGGTTTCCTTTTTGCCCGATACCCAAATTTTCACCACCGGAATTGAGTTCGACTACAACACCCTATCCGGTCGTCTGCGGGAACTGGCCTACCTAAATGCGGGCATCGAAGTGGTCTTTACCGACTATCGGCTGGAACTGCTGAAATCCGACCAGCCCAGGGTGTCCACCTACCACTACGCCGGGGGCATCACCGAGTACGTCGCCTATATCAACAACGATAAGCAGCCCATCCACGACGAAATCATTCACATCTCCGCCGAGCGCGACGGGGTGCAGGTGGAAGCGGCGCTGCAATGGTGTGTAGACGCCTACTCCGACAACCTGCTGGGCTTTGCTAACAACATCCGCACCATCGACGGCGGCACCCACCTAGAGGGGCTGAAGGCGGTGCTGACCCGTACCCTCAACAACTTTGCCCGCAAGCGCAACAAACGCAAGGATGCCGAATCTAACCTGGCCGGGGAAAACATCCGCGAGGGGTTAACGGCCATTGTGTCTGTGAAGGTGCCCGACCCTGAATTTGAGGGCCAAACCAAAACCAAGCTGGGCAACACCGAAGTACGCGGCATTGTGGATTCCCTCGTCGGCGAAGCCCTGACCGAATATTTGGATTTCCATCCCGGTGTGGCGGATTCCATTCTGGAAAAAGCCATCCAAGCCTTCAATGCCGCCGAAGCCGCCCGTCGGGCGCGGGAACTGGTGCGCCGCAAGTCGGTGCTAGAATCCTCCACCCTGCCCGGTAAGCTGGCGGATTGCAGCAGCCGCGACCCCAGCGAATCAGAAATCTTCATCGTGGAAGGCGACTCTGCGGGTGGGAGTGCAAAGCAGGGCCGGGATCGTCGCTTTCAGGCTATTTTGCCTCTGCGCGGCAAAATCCTGAACATTGAAAAAACCGACGACGCCAAAATCTACAAAAATACCGAAATCCAGGCATTAATTACCGCCTTAGGATTAGGTATCAAGGGTGAAGAATTCGATATGTCGCAGTTGCGCTACCACCGCATCTGCCTGATGACCGACGCCGACGTAGACGGTGCCCACATTCGCACTCTGCTGCTCACCTTCTTCTATCGCTATCAGCGGGAACTGGTGGATCAGGGCTATGTCTATATCGCCTGCCCGCCCTTGTACAAGGTGGAGCGGGGCCGCAACCATTGGTACTGCTACAACGAGCGCGAACTGCAACAGCTCATTGCCAACGAGTTCCCGGCCAATGCCAACTACACCGTGCAGCGGTTTAAGGGTTTGGGGGAAATGATGCCCCAGCAACTCTGGGAAACCACGATGGATCCGGCTACCCGCACCATGAAACGGGTGGAAATTGAAGACGCCGCCGAGGCCGACCGCATCTTTACCATTTTGATGGGTGATCGGGTGGCCCCCCGCCGCGAGTTCATCGAAACCCACGGCCCCAAGATGAAGCTAGAGGATCTGGATATCTAGCTATGGTTTCCCTCAATGCGCTGTTAATTGCAGGCACCGACACCGAGGTCGGCAAAACCGTGGTGACGAGTGCCCTGTTGGCCTACTGGCGGAAATACTATCCCCAGCAATCGGTGGGTATCCTCAAACCGCTGCAATCGGGTCTGGGGGATCGCGAACTCTACCAGCGGCTTTTCTTTCCAGAATTGTCCCTCGATGCCATTGCGCCCCAATCTTTTGAGGCTCCCCTGGCCCCACCCCTCGCCGCCGCCCTAGAGCAGCGCCCCATTGACCTAGGTGTGGTTTGGCATCGGCTGCAAACCCTGATGCAAACCCATGATCGGGTGCTGGTGGAAGGATTGGGTGGCCTTGGTTCGCCAGTCACCGATGAGCTAACGGTGGCAGCCCTAGCGGCAGCTTGGCGGTTACCCGTGGTGTTGGTGGTACCCGTCAAGTTGGGCGCGATGGCACAGGCGGTGGCCAATGTCGCTCTCGCCCGTCAGGAAAATATCGATCTGTGTGGCATTATCTTGAATTGCAACCAACCCCTTAGCCCAGAGGACATTGATCGTTGGGCACCCGCCGAAATGATGACCCGGTTTACCCAGGTGCCTGTATTAGGGGTTTGCCCGTATCTGGAACAGACCGAGTCCCTAGATTCTCTAGCCCAAGCCGCCAAGGGATTACACCTAGAGATGATACCTAAACCGAGCTATCCTGCCGTGGGGTGAGCATCCCAGCGGTTAGGATGACCGTTTCGATGGCGTTTGGCTGATGCCCAACTCGATCCTCCGGGAAGCAATCGCGGCTACCCCGCTTACATTCCGAGGCAATCAGGTCATCTCCTGAAACCGGAGAGGGCACCACATAAACCATGGCTGGAGGAGCAGGGGGTAGGGTGAAAAGCATCATTAACTCCTGGCGGTAACCCCTATAAGTATCTTTTAGGCATTTCTCTATTCTATCTCTATCCTAGAAATAAATCGTACTTTTATCTAGCGGTTATTCTGCGGAAATACGGTTTTCAAAGGAGCTTCAATCTGAATTACTCAGAAGGTTGGCCCCCTAGGCGTAAATGGGGTGAAACCTAGGGGGATGGAATTGAGATGGACAAATCCTATTCCGACGATCCTGGGGTGGAGGTTTGGGATTGTCGCCAAATCCACCAGGCCGAGAGGCAGAGGGTGATGTTGCCCACCACAGTCATGGCGGCTTGCAGGGTGACGAGCCAGTCAAAACCAGGATCATTATCAAAAAAGTGCCAGGTACAAGCCGCCATCGCGCTCACCAGGGCTGGAAACATGCCAACCGTCAGCCACCGCCACACAGGCCGTTGCGTCACCGTGGCGAACTGCCAAATAAACCACATCGCCGCCATCCATTCCAACACGCTGGAAATGTGGATCATCCAAGTGGGCAGAGACAGGGCGTTCATGGGGCCATCGAAAACACAACAGCGTCAATTGTAGGGTGCATTCGCGAAGGCGAGGCTTCGCCAACGCGAAGCAATGCACCAAAGCCCTAGTATTTTATATTTACCAAGCCATATACCCCATCTCTACCACCAAAGGGGGCGTGGGATCGTATGATTCTGGGGACGTTCCTTTGAGAACGGTTGGACTGCCCCCAGAGGTCAACATGCGAGCGGTTTTGTGTGGCTATTACGGCATGGGCAACGGCGGCGATGAGGCGCTGTTGGCGACGCTGCTGCAAATGTTGCCCTCCCAGATCGAGCCCGTTGTGCTGTCGGGCCATCCGGCGGAAACAGCGGCCCGCTATGGGGTGGAAGCGGTGCCCCGTAAGCAGTTGGGGGCGGTGATTAAGGCGCTGCGGCGGTCGGAGTTTTTCATCTGGGGTGGTGGCAGTTTGTTGCAGGACTCCACCAGCCTGCAAAATCCCATCTACTACACGGGGCTGATGGCCTTAGCCCAGTGGCTAGGGCTAAAAACCATCGCCTGGGGGCAGGGCATCGGTCCGCTTCAGCATCCCCTCAGTCGAGGGTTGGGGCGCTATGTGTTGCGGCACTGCGAGGCCGTCAGCGTACGGGATAACGGATCGATGGCGTGGCTGGCCCGCTGGCAGGTGCCGGGAATGCAGGCTCCCGACCCCGTGTGGGCACTGGAATCGGCCCCGGTGGAAGGGCTGTGGGAGATGCATGCCCCACGGGTGGCGGTGGCGCTGCGGCCCCATCCCTGGCTAACCGAAAGCCGCCTGGATCAAATCACCCAGGCACTCGCAACCTTCCAATCCAGAACCGAGACAAGCCTTTTGCTGGTGCCCTTCCAGCCCATCAAGGACTTGGCCATCGCCGAATATATCCAGCCGCGCCTGCCGGGATCAAGCCAAATTTACCCCCTCACCGACCCCCAACAACTCAAGGGACTGTTTCGCGGCGTGGAGATGGTGATTGGGATGCGGCTCCATGCCCTGATTATGGCGGCGGCGGAAGGTTGTCGGTGCTTCGCCCTCAGCTACGATCCCAAGGTGAGCCAGTTGATGGCGGATTTGGCCCTGTCGGGGATAGATCTCAACCTGGAACAGCCCCCCACCGACCCGGCCCAACGCTGGCCCGACGATGCCGAAGCCCTCGCCCAGGCTTGGCTAGACCTCTATGCCAATGGCGACCCCCTCTCAGCGGATCAAATTCAGTCCCGCGTAGACCGTGCCCTGATGCACCAAGACCTGCTCCATGATGTGATTGGGCTGGCCTGTAGCCTTAGTTCCCGCGCCCAGTGGTAACGCAGCGCTGAAACGGATCGAGGGCCATCCCTATTGCCAACAGTGTTACAAATCTTTATATTCTACTAAAAGCCTGATTTTACGGGGCTTGAGAGGCTTTCTTCGGCCCTAGATCGTTCCTCTAAAAAGCAAGTGTTGGTTTTCCTCTAACGGTGGGAATGCTGTAAGCATCTGCACCTACAGGCATACTCTGACGGGGCAGATTTGCCCAACCAGTCTCAGATGATCCCTATGAAACTCAAGCTTGCCCTGCCTCAAACCAATCAGAGCTGGACCCTGAAACCGGGCCGGAGCTACACCATTGGCACTGGCCCAGGCTGCGCAATCACCCTTCCTCCAGAAACTGGGCTCAGCGCCCGTCACGTTACCCTGAGCTATGACGAGGGCCAAATGGCCTGGAAGGTTCAGGATGTTAGCCAAGGGGCCGGGGTCTATGTGAATGGGGTTGCAACCCACGAATGTTGGATTGATCGCCGCATCAAAATTGACTTGGCACACAAATTGATGCTGATTGCGGGAGTAGAGAGCCCTACACCGAATCTAGCGGCCCCACCGCCAATGCTCCCCATGACTGCTCAGGATCCGCAGTATCCCACAACCTACCCAGCACCGCCCCCACCACCCCTGATTCCGCTCCCAGATGAGATCGACCCAGCCACCCAACCATCGCTAGGCCGGGGGCGATCTTCCTTGCCTGTTCTAACGTGGAAGGATTATGTCCATCGGCAAGTTGAAAGCAAGCCCAATGGACTTGAAAAGTTAGCGACTTGGTTTCACCTCACTAAGCTGTTAGTCATCTAAACTGCGTATAATACATTAAAATTATGGAATAAGCCATGGGAGTCAGAAACTATCTAACGTCAGAGGAAAAGCAAGAGCTTCAGAAGCAGTTGAAGTTCCATGAACACCCTGACATTCGAGAGCGCATTCTAATACTGCTACTGCGCAATGATGGCAGGACTCAGCAAGAGATCGCAGACTTAATCGGATGCTCCTTGCGGAAGGTGGCCTACTGGAGCACCCATGGAGATCCGAGCAAGTTAGATAGTTTGATCGATGACCGAATGAAAGGCAACTATCATAAGGCAACGGATGAGTACATTGACTTACGGATAGAAGTCATTGATAAAGAGCCTCAAGATTACGGTTATGCGTTTGGGACATGGACCGCCGAGAGATTGGCATCTCATCTTGAGAAAGAGACGGGAATAACGTTGAGCGGTAGTCAAGTCCGACGGATATTAGTCAAAAAAAATACGTATATATCTGGTCAAAGTATAGCCTTGAGGCCAAGCAAGATCCGGAACAGAGAAAGCTCTTTAAGGCCAAGTTAGAAGAGTATATTCGCATTGCGAA